>JALRIK010000081.1 GCA_023255435.1 Marivivens sp. | reverse complement strand
CCTGCCTGAATGATCGGAGTTTCAAAGGCATTGCCCGACTCCCAGACCAGCGTGCCGTCTTTATGGAAGACAGTGATCGAACGCGACCCGCCGTCCATGTCGCCTTCGTTGGCGATCATCACGTGGTCGTTGTCGATCCACTGAAGCCCATCGGGCTCGCGAAGATGTGCGGGCTGGCTTTCGGTAAAGACCAGAGCGCCGCGCTCGTCCGTCGCGTCTATGCCTTCAAGATCGACGCTGCCTGCCGAGAACTGGCTCTGGATGGAACCGTCAGCATTCAGCACGATAATGGCATTGTTTTCCTGAAGCGATACGGCGATCTCGCCATTGGCATTCACGTCGACAAACTCGGGCTCGGGATCTTCAGGAGCAATCTCAGTAAGACCCGTGACGTCGATTTTCTTGAGTGACGCGCAGTCGAGCGCCTCATTCGCGATGCCGACGGTGACCATATAACCAGCAGGCTGTTGCCCAACACGGCCGTCGCCGAAATCTTCGTCGCGCTCGTTCTCGATGGCGACGACGACCATATCGCCCGCGTCGGTGTGTGCGGTCGAGTCAGGCTGTCCACCAAGATCGCATTCGCCCATGATCGAACCATCAGCCAGATTGACCGAAACGAGCTTGCCCGAGGGGTTGGTGTAGGATTCCGAAGTGTTCACGCCCACAAAGGCGGTATTGCCGATCACGGTGACAGAGGTCGGCTCGCCCTCCAAAGCAACACTGCCTTTTGCCTTGGGCGCCTTGGGATCGGTGATGTCGATAAGGCCGACAACGCCAAGCGGGCTATCGGTATAGACAAGGGTCATACCGTCATCCGAGGCCGCGATGATCTCGGCAGAGGACTCAGCCGTTTGGTCCGCATTGTTGAGCGGAGTCGCAAAGGAGGAAATACGGTTGAAGTTCATCTCGGCCATCGCTTGCCCGGCGGCCAACGCAAGGATCGAGGTCAGACAAACGGACTTGAAGGTCATCTATTACTCTCGCTGATAGAAGGAATTTGCGAGCGGACCTTGAGGAAATTTCATGACCTAAGGTTAACGTTTGGATGACACTTTTGTAAAATATGTCAAAGACCTAGACACCGTAGTTTTAGCACTGGATGAAATCGGCAACGCGGATCACCATCGAGATATTCGCAAATGGCAGCTTCCGCCCATCATGAATTCCAGTTCGGAATGGCAATCCTTGGCTCAGGATACCTTTTGTCGCCGTCTCAGGGTTGCATGACCCCAAGGTTCTGTGCGCATAGTCGAAGTGCAGGCAAAACCGGAGCACAAAGATGAACAGAAAAACTCTCTCGCTTTTCGCCTTCCTTGCCATTCTGGCGGGATGCGGCAACAGCATTCTGACCAATCCTGTCTCTGTCGAGCGCGCAGGTGAAGGTGAATTTCTGAAACTGCGGGCGGGCCCCGGTCTCGGGTATCGGATCGTGCTTGGGCTTCCAGATGGCACGCGCCTTCAAAAAGGCACCTGCACCACCGAAGTCGGCCAGCTTTGGTGCAAGGTCTCGCTGGCCGATGCGCCGCAGGTGACGGGCTATGTCGCGGCGGATTATCTGTCGGACTTCTGATCTGCACCAAGCATGGTGCCAGAGCGCCTAGACGCTCAGCACCCGCTTGCCGATCAGATGACCAATTGCGCCGCTGACCGCAATCCCAGCCGTATACCAAAGAAGATAAAAGGCGGGTGCATCTTCAATGCAGTGCACCGCATAGATCGAGGCCGAAACCGCCCCCGCAAAGAGCCCAGTGAGAAAGCCGCGCTCGGCGGCAAAGGGTTCGACGCGATGGCGAAGGCCTGCAAACATCAGCCCGATAACGGGGAGCGCAAGCAGCGGGATCGAAACCAAACAGGCGAGCGCCGTCTGCCCCATCGGATCGCTGCCCATTGCAGCAGCGCCGCCCCACAGGACCACAATCGCCGTGCCCGCAATCCAGAGGGGGCGCATATTTGCCCGCTCTCCGAAGGGTGCACGCGTCAAAAGCCACGTAAGCCCCACCAAGACAAACAACGTAAAGAAATGTTTGGCCTGAACGGGACCTGATTTCAAAGCCTCGATCAAATCAGGGCGCAGCCCGTAAAGAACCAACACCAAAACAACCGTGCACAGCGCTCCGATCACCGCACGAGCGATCAAACGAGGCCGCTTTGCAGGGGTCGCATCGGCAGCAAGGGCTGCGATCAGCTCATCGGTTTCCATTCTTCGTCCTTTCGTGCCATGTCGGCCAGCCGTCTGAGCGCGCGGTGCAAAGCTACCCGCAGTGCACCCGGTGCCATTCCGAATTTGATCGACAGTGTTTCGGCATCAAGCCCCTCGACCGCATGTCCTCTTACCAAAGCGGCATCCTTCTCCGAAAGCCGACCGAGGGCCTGTTCCAGATGCAAGCCTGCAAGCGGGTCGCTCGTTTGCGCCCCGATGTCTGCATGATCATCGATAGGCTCGTGGGGCGCTTTGCTGCGCACCAAACGCACCAGATCAATCGCCTTGTGCTTAACGATGATCCTCACCCACGGGAGCAAAGGACGGGTCTGGTCCCAGCTGCCGCGTTTGAGGTGGATGGAAAGCAAAGCCTCCTGCACCACATCCTCGACAAGATTTGCATGAACCAAGGCAAGGTCCCGCCGCGCCATCGCACGCATGCGAGGCGCGAGAAGCGAAAGACATTGGGCATAGGCACGGCGGTCCCCCACCAGCCCTTTGCGCATCAAATCTTCGATCTCGTGATCTTGCGTTGTCATACCTCTCTATACGCGAGGAAGGAGGCCTGCGTTACACAAGGTTCGAATTATTTCAGTTTCAGCCCGACCTTTCACACTAAAGCGAGCGGCGTAACAAATCCCGCCCCCTTTGCGAAAGCCTTGATGCAGACGATGAGATCTGCCTCAAAACCGGAGACTGAAGAATGACCGTTGATAAGAAAACCCTCACTCTTGCTGCTGTTGTCGCTGCGGGCCTTGCCCAGATGACGCTTCCCGCCCATGCCGCAGGTCAGGAAAAATGCTTTGGCGTTGCTCTTGCCGGCGAGAATGGCTGCGCCGCAGGTCCGGGCACCACTTGTGCAGGCACCTCCAAAGTCGACTACCAAGGCAATGCATGGACGCTGGTTCCGGAAGGCACCTGCGCTGAAATCGAACTCCCCGCGATGCAGGATGGCACCCCGCGTATGGGCTCGCTCACCGAGCTTGACCGCGATCTCCCGCAGGCTTGATCCCGCAATTGCTGCGCGGGGGATACCCATGCGCAGCGAACCCACTAGCCGGAGGTTCACATGCCCTTCACACAGCTTCCCCAAAGCGCAGGGGTCGGGTTCAAGCCCGCCCATTACGATGATCTGACCGAGGCTGGTGCGGTGACATGGCTCGAGGTGCATGCCGAGAACTATATGCTCGACGGCGGCCCGCGCCGCGCGATGCTTGCCGAGCTGTCCGAACGGTTTGCGATATCCGCCCATGGCGTCGGGCTCTCTATCGGCGGTGAAGGTCCGCTTGATCGCGACCACCTCAAGCGGCTCAAGGCTTTGATGGACTGGCTAAAGCCCGCACAGTTTTCCGAGCATCTGGCGTGGTCCTCTCATGGTGGGGCCTATCTCAATGACCTCCTGCCCCTTCCCTATACCAGAGCCACGCTTGAAACCGTCTCAGCGCATATCAGCGAGGTTCAGGATGTTTTGGGGCGGCGTATGCTTCTTGAAAACCCCTCAAGTTATCTCTCGTTCACCGAAAGCACGCTCTCCGAGACCGATTTTCTGGGCGAATTGGCCCATCGCACCGGCTGCGGGATGCTTCTCGACATCAACAATGTCTTTGTTTCCGCGACCAATCTTCGCCTCTCGGCTGAAGCCTATCTCGATGCCTATCCGCTTGAACATGTGGGCGAGATACATCTTGCCGGACATCATGCCCAAGAGATCGAGGGCGGCACACTTTTGATCGACAGCCACGGAAGCGAGGTCGCCGATCCTGTCTGGGCGCTTTATGAGCGTACCATCGCCAAGACCGGCCCCCGCCCAACGCTGATCGAATGGGACAACGACGTGCCCGATTTTGCAACGCTGGAGCGCGAAGCCGCGCGAGCGAATGCGATCTTACAAAGACGAGCCGCCGCATGAGCCTTCAATCCAGTTTTGCGAGGGCGGTTCTAAGGCCCGAGGCCGAGACGCCCGCCCCTCTCACCGCGCCTGACGAGCGGACAGTTAGCACGCGCTTCAACGTCTATCGCAACAATGTGACCGTCTCGCTGGTTGAAAGCCTGACAGAGGCCTTTCCCGTCATTGCCAAACTTGTCGGTGAGAACTTCTTTACCGCCATGGCCCGCGAGTTCGTGAGGGACAATCCCCCCACCTCTCCCGTTATGGCTTTCTATGGCGATGCCTTTCCCGATTGGATCGCGGATTTTCCGCCCGCGGCATCCCTCCCTTATCTGGGCGAGGTCGCGAGGATCGAGCAGTCAAGGCGCGAAGCCTATCATGCAGCCGACGCGCAACCCTTTGCGATCGAGAGGCTCTCAAAGGTCCCACCCGAAGATCTGCCGCTATTGCGCTTCGGCGTGCATCCCTCTGTGCGGTTTGTGACAACGCGGCACCCCGCTTTGGCCATTTGGGCGCGCAATTCTGAGGCCGCACATTTGATCGCTGCCCCTGCGGGCGAGGTTTTGATCACGCGGCCCTACTGGACCCTGATTTTGAACGCAGCGCCAAGCGGAACTATCGCCGCCCTCAGCACCCTTGGGCAAGGCAGATCTCTTGGCGAGGCACTGGGCGATATCGATGACGCCCCATCCATACTTGCCACCCTCTTTTCATCAGGCGCAGTTATCGAAAGGACCTCGAACCATGATTGAACCGAACCCAGCACATTTGACAAAAGTCTTTGGCCTTTTGTGCCGTATCGAGGCGACCGAACTTCCGCGCGGCGTGGGTCTCCTTGGATTGGGAACCCGCCTCGTCTTTGCTTCGGTGCTTTTGCGGTTCTTCTGGTCGTCCGCGCTCACCAAGATCGACGGCTTCGGCCTTTCTCTCAACGCCTATGCCCAGATTTTCCCGCGCAAGATGGAGGCTTTGGGCTATGATCCGAGCCAGCTTGCAGCGCCCTATCACCTTATTGCCGCATTCGGCACGATCGCCGAGTTCGTCCTTCCGCTCTTTATTTTGATCGGGCTCTTCACTCGCCTTTCTTCGCTGGCAATGATCGGATTTATCGGTGTGATGACGCTCACCGATATCTATGGCCACGGACTGACCGCTGAAACGATTGGAGGCCTCTTTAACCGCTTTCAGGATGAAGTCATTGCGGACCAAAGGTTGCTTTGGGTCTGGATGCTGATCGTCCTCGGCGTCACTGGGGGTGGAAAGATTGCCGTCGATCGCCTCTTGTTCCCTCAGCCGCGAAAATCCGCAAAGTGATCCAGAACCGAGGACGCAGCGTAAAGAGAGAAAGAACAAAGGACCGCATTATGCGCTTTCTCGCCGTCTCTCTCGCCTTTCTCCTCGCTACAACCGCTTCGGCACATGCGCCCGTGATCAACAACGGCCAAGCGCCAATGACGGTCGAGGCGCCCTATGTGGTCGAAGACCCAGAGCACTCCAAAGCCATCTTTTCCCAACTGAACGGCGCGCCGCAGTTCTATCGGATCGACTCCGATGTCGACTTCAAGTTCTATACGGGTCTCACCGCGCCCAAACTTGAGGGCTGCGGCCTAAAAGAAACCTTTGACCTTGAGGTGCTGGATCAGGATCTCAAAAAGATCGACGAGCGCAAAGGCAACAGCGCCGAGTGGTGGGCGTGGTATGAAGAATACGGCAAGACCTGGTATTGGGTCGGCCCAGAAATCGGCAAGGATTTCCTCTCGGACCGCATCTATCCTGCGGGCACCTATTACATCAAAGTTTCGAACAGGTCGAACTCGGGCAAATATGCCCTTGTGGTCGGGGATGAGGAAAAATTCGGCTTCGGCACAATCGCGGGCATGGTGCTCAACAACACCATGGGCAAAATCCGCGACGGCTGGTGGGACGAGGCCGACTGTAACTGAGCCTCGGATGTTCAGCGCGTCATTCGGTGCGCTGAACATGTTCCGTCAACCTTTGGGTCGGGCCCAGAACGACGTGATCGCCGCCAAAGCAAAGAGTCCTATCGTAAAGATGTAGACGCTATGCCAGCCTTTTGTGTCATAAAGACTTCCGCCAACCCACGCGCTCGAGCCTATGGCAAGCTGGATCAAGGCAACCTGTGCCGCTCCCCCTGCCTCGAGCGAGGCTGGAATAACGCGCGTCATCCATGTCCCCCAAACAATGGGAATGGGCGTGGTAAAGACGCCCCAGACAAAAAATAAACCGCCGACCCAGAGCGGCATGTCGACCACTGCAATAAGAACGGCAGCAAAGACGGCCAGCACCAGAGGCAGGCCGATCATGGTTGGAACAAGGTGATCCCGCACAATGGGACCCGCAATCAGCGTTCCGATAAACCCGCCCACGCCGAGCCCCAAAAGCACTAGCGAAATCGCATTGACTTCGAGCCCGACCGCCTCTTGCAAATAAGGACGAATATAGGTCGCAAGGGCGAACTGACCCATAAAGGTCAGCGCGGTTGCGATCATTCCGACCGCCACAATGCGGTCTCGGAAAAGCGCCGCGATATCAAGGAGTTTGACGCTCCGCTCAGCGGCAATGGGCGGGAGCACGAGGAATTGCCAAAACAGCCCGAGAAGACCTACGGGCACAACGGCGAAAAAGGCAATGCGCCAGCCAAAGAGACCACCAAGATAGCTCCCGAGCGGAGCTGCGAGCACAGCCGCCAGCGCGGTGCCCCCCTGCAGCATGGCCATCGCGCGGGGAAGATCATGCGGCGTTGCAATCCGCGCCAGAACTGAGGTCGAGACCGACCAAAAGCCGCCGATGGTCACTCCGATCAAGGCGCGGCCCACCAGAAAAACCGAATAGTCCGGTGCAAGAGCTGTCATCATGCCCGCCACGACAAGGATCGCAGTATAGCCCAAGACAACGGTGCGGCGATCCACATGTGACAGGAGTGTATTCCCCAAGAGGCTCGTGAGGATCGCAAAGACACCTGAAATCGTGATCGACAGACCAGCCTGCCCTTCGGTTATGCCATATTCCGCCGCAATCGGACTAAGGAGACTGACGGGAAGGAACTCGGACGCAATGAGCACAAAGGTCAAAACCGACAGGCAAAGAACTGCGGCCCACGGCGTTTGCGCGGGTGTGATAGAGGATGTCGCGGAAGACGTCACATCGGCTCCTTGGTTGCGGGAAGTTTACAGAAGTCGCTTGATCTATCACCTCTGAAAACGCAAGGTTGATCACCTTTCGCGACCACAGTTTAAAGGCAAGCAAGCCGCAAGGTTTATGAAGGGATCAGCCCAGATCGATATCGGGAAGGCTGTCGAAGGCTGACTTTAAGGCATGCCCCCAACCTTCTGATATCGTTTTGAAATACGCGTCATCTGCGCCGATCCTGCGGCGCAGACCCGACGTCAGGCTATCTGTTTTGTAGGTCTGAAGATCAAGCGGCAAACCGACAGATAGATTGGCCTTGATCGTCGAGTCAAAGCTCACAAGCAAGAGCTTGACCGCCTGCTCCCAGCTCATGTCGGGATCATAGGCCCGCACGAGAATAGGCCGCCCGTATTTGGTCTCGCCGATCTGGATAAAGGGCGTGTCTACGCTCGCCTCGATAAAGTTGCCTTCGGGATAGACCATGAAGAGACGCGGCTCGCCGCCGTTGATCTGCCCGCCGACGATCACCGTGGCGTTAAAGGTGGCATCGGCTCTCTGCCCCACATCAGCGTTGCGCATGATCACTTCGCGAAGGGTATCACCGACAAGCCGCGCGACCTGAAACATCGATGGCACTTCGAGGATGGATGGAGCCCGTTCATCGGGGGCTTTGGTCCGCTCTTCAAGGATCGACATAAGCGCCTGAGTGGTGGCAAGGTTGCCCGCCGTCATCAGCGTGATGCAGCGCTCGCCCTCTTTTTCGAAGGTGAACATCTTGCGGAAGGTCGAGATATTATCGACGCCGGCATTGGTCCGAGTGTCCGACATAAAGATCAAACCACGGTTCAGCCGCATTCCAACGCAATATGTCATTTCTTACGCCTACTGTTGTTGCACCGAGAGCTGGACGTCCATGATCTCGGCGGCATTGCCAAATCGGGTTCCAGTTACAGGTGCAGCCTCGGCATAGTCCAGCCCCGATGCAATGCGAACATAGCGTTTATCGGGGGAAATTCCGTTCGAAACGTCAAATCCCACCCATCCAAGCCCTTCGATAAAGGCTTCGGCCCAAGCATGTGTGGCATCTTGTTCCGTGCGATCATCCATCAAAAGATAGCCCGAGACATAGCGCGCGGGCACATGGGCCAAACGACAGCAGGCGATAAAGATATGGGTGTGGTCCTGACAGACGCCGTGCCCTGCTTTGGCGGCCTCTTCCGCGCTCCAATGCACCTCGGATTTTCCTGTCTCATAGGCAACCGCCGCGCGGATCACGGACGAGAGGCGATGAAGCCACTCAAGGCTCCCCACTACGCCCGTCGCCGCTTGGGTCAAGGCGCGGCAGACGTCGCCCGCTTTGGTGAGCGGTGTCTGCCCTTCAAAGAGCCACATGGGCGCAAAACCCTGATGTGGGCCAAGAACGCCGTGGGTTTCGCGAAGCGTGATGACACCCTCGCTCGTGAGAGTGACCTCGGCCACATCGGGGGCAAAGCTTACCAAGGTGACAAGATTGCAGTGATGATCGACATATTCCGCCTCGACCTGACCGCCCTCAATGTCCAAGCTCCATGACTGCACCGTCTGACCCAAAGTGTCCTTGGGTTTCAGTCGAAGTTGCAAAAGCGCATAGGGCACAGGGGCGTCATAGCGATAGCTGGTCCGATGTCTGATCGAGAGTGTCTGTGTCATTGATAGAACCGATAATCGACCTCGATTTGTTGGCCGAGTGCCGAATTTTCCTTGAGGAAAGTTTGGATGAATTCGTGAAGTCCTTTGTCGAGCACCTCGTCGATCCCCAGCCCGTTGACCTTGTGCGTGATCGCATCGCACATCTCGTGCGAGGGATGGCGCAACCCGTAATCGGAGGCCAGATAACCCAAGTTGGAGCAAATCTTGGCCGCGCAGAACGCAAGGCTTCTTGGCATGCGGCTATCGAGAATGAGGAACTGACAGATCTCGCGGGCACGCGGCTCTTGGCCATATGCCATCTGGAAACCGCCCTCGCCCGAAACAGACCGAAGGATCGTTTGCCATTGCACATTGTCGAGCGACGAGCCCACCGCTGCGACCGAGGGCAAAAGGACGTAATACTTCACATCGAGGATCCGCGCGGTGTTGTCGGCTCGCTCCATAAAGGTGCCGATCCGTGCGAAGTTGAAAATGTCGTTGCGCAGCATCGTCCCATGCAAGGCCCCGCGCACAAAGGCACTCTTCTGACGGATCAGGAGCAGAACATGCGGAAGATCACGCTCTTGCACCTTGCGGGCCAGCGCATCTTTGAGCGACATCCAGCAGTCATTGACTGCCTCCCAGACCTCTCGGGTCAAAGCGGTGCGCACGGTTTTGGCGTTGCTGCGGGCCGCATCAATCGCATTGAGAACGCTTGACGGGTTGGCCCGATCACGCAGCATCCAATCGATCGCGGTTTCGCGGGTCACAACACCGTCATAGACGGCGTTATAGCCCTCAAGCACGGCTGTCGTTTGCAGAATGCTGGTCCATTCCTCGTCGGTCGATCCCGACCGCGTCAGGGCAATGCGAAGCCCCGCTTCGATCAGGCGCGCCGTATTTTCGGATCGCTCGAGATAGCGGAACATCCAGAAGAGACCGCCTGCGGTTTTTCCAAGCATGACTTACTCCTCCAGAACCCAAGTGTCTTTGGTCCCACCGCCCTGAGACGAGTTGACCACAAGGCTGCCCTTTTTAAGCGCAACCCGCGTGAGACCACCCGGTGTGATGTCGATACGGTCGGGGCTGACAAGGACAAAGGGGCGAAGATCGACGTGTCGAGGAGCAAGACCCGCTTTGGTAAAGATCGGCACCGTTGAAAGTGACAGCGTGGGCTGGGCGATATAATTCGCAGGGCGCGCCTTGAGCTTGCGGCGAAAGGCTTCGATCTCTTTCTTGGTGGCGGTGGGACCGATAAGCATCCCGTAACCGCCCGATCCATGCACCTCTTTGACCACGAGATCAGAGAGATTATCGAGCACATAGGCTAGACTGTCCGCTTCGCTGCACCGCCATGTGGGCACGTTCTGAAGGATCGCCTTTTCGCCAGTGTAGAACTCGACGATATCGGGCATGTAACTATAAATCGCCTTGTCGTCCGCAATCCCCGTTCCGGGAGCGTTGGCGATGGTGATCCGGCCCGCCTTGTAGACATCCATGATCCCCGGCACTCCGAGCTGGCTGTTGGGATTGAAGTTCAGCGGATCAAGGAAGTTGTCGTCGACGCGGCGGTAAAGCACGTCAATCGCCTTATACCCTTGGGTCGTGCGCATCGCGACGCGGCCGTCGATCACCCGAAGGTCGTTTCCTTCGACAAGTTCGACCCCCATCTTGTCGGCAAGAAAGCTGTGTTCGTAGTAGGCCGAGTTGTGAATACCGGGGGTAAGGACCGCGACCGTTGGCTTATCCCCAGCCATTTCGGGCGCACAAGCCGCAAGCGACCGACGGAGCATCTTGGGATAGTTGGAGACAGGCATCACCCGCGTCTTGGCGAAAAGCTCCGGGAACATCTGGAGCATGGTCTCGCGGTTTTCGAGCATATAGCTCACGCCCGAGGGTGTTCGAGCGTTATCCTCGAGCACAAAGAACTCGTCTGGTCCTGTGCGCACAAGGTCGATGCCGACGATATGGGTATAGACGCCCCCTGCGGGGTTCACGCCCATCATCTGGGGAAGGAAAGCTTCATTCTTGGCGATCATTTCTGCAGGGATACGCCCTGCCTTTATGATTTCCTGACGGTGATAGATGTCGAAGAGAAATGCATTGATCGCACGCACCCTCTGCTCGATTCCGCGAGAAAGCCGCGCCCACTCACGGCCCGATATGATACGAGGCACGATGTCGAAGGGGATCAAACGCTCGGACGCTTCTGCGCGGCCATAGACGTTGAAGGTAATCCCAGTGAGGCGAAAAAGATCCTCCGCCTCCCTTTGTTTTTTGCGCAATCGGCTTGGGTTTTCACTCTCAAACCAGGTGCTGAATTCGGCATAGGGCGCGCGGAGCGCATCGCCCCCAAGTCCATTCATTTCATCGAAGATCTGCGGCTTTTCCATAGTTCGATCTAGAAGCCTCTGCGCAGCACCTACAATTTAAGGCGTTATCAAAATGGGGAACATTCAATCACTTGATTAAATTTTACGCACAACCACTGAGTGCGATCAGAAACTATGCATCCTAGAAAGCGCGGCGTGGAATCAAGCCGCTTGTCGGCCTTGTCTTTACCGATCAGGGCAACAGACGCATGGGCGGGAATAAAACCGAAGAACACAAAATAAAAATGCCCCGCACAAAGGCGGGGCATGTCTTAAAAGGTCTTCGCTGAAATTAGTTTGCGCTGCCAAGCTGTGCGAGAACTTGCTGCGAAACTGTGCTGCCGTTGTTGAACGACTGCTGGACGTTGAGTGCCTGCTGAACACGGGCGTTGATGGTTGCCTGCTCTGCAGCGTTCGAGCTCGGCACAAAGCCGACTTGGGGGTCAGCGGCAAGCTGAACAGCTTGGGCGATCTGACGCAGAACAGCTGCGGGCTTGTTGCCGGTGTTGCCGACTGCGACAACCGTTGCCACCACGGTGCCCACGGCGTTGTTCACAACGGTCGGCGATACGCCAGCCGATTGAGCGACGGTGCGAACAGTCTGGAGCGCCTGACGCGTGCGAGCGGCGCAAGACGCAGGGTTGGTTTCGCAAGCAGAGCGAACAACTGCAGCGTTTGCAGCGGTCACGGTCGCAACTGCGCGTTCGATGAGAGCCTGAGTAGCTGCGGCGTTACCACCCTGCTGTCGTGCAGCGGCAACGAGACGCTGAACGATCGCGGGGTTGGAAGCGCAAGCCTCTGGGTTAGCAGCACACTGCTGAAGCAGAGCTTCGAAAGAATTTCCAGCTGCTTGAGCGGAAACAACGCTTGCAGAACCTGCGGTCAATGCGGCAGCGATAGCAGCGACTGTGAGAAACTTTTTCATCCTGAACCTCTTTGATCAAAAGCCCGAACAACAAACCTCTGATCGAGCAATAACTTTACCTGATTAGGTGGATACAACTACCCGAAAGAATTTCCAAGCTAAACTATTGGATGATCGCAAAAGAAAGTCGTATCTTTGTCGTTGCGCCATATAATTCAGCTTGGAACGGCGATTTACGCCCAAATCAGCCGTAATATCCGTCATATCGATAACCGCGATTGCTCGTTTCAGAGCAACTCAGGACGCTCAGCATCTTGGCTTTGCCGCGAGTCGCTTTGGCAAGTTGGTCAAAAGCGCCGCGCACTTCGGATTGAGTCGCCTCACCGAAGCGCACACAAAGCAAAGCTGCATCCACATGAGGCGCGACATATCGGGTGTCGACCACAGGAATAAGCGGAGCCGTATCGATGATGATGATGTCAAAGCTGTTCTGCGCGCCACGGATCAGATCAAGGAAAGCCTTGGATTGAAGCGGTGCGTCTGTCGGAACGTTGGACTTCTTACGTCCCAGAATGATCCCTGCATTGGTGAGCGGATCG
>JALRIK010000080.1 GCA_023255435.1 Marivivens sp. | reverse complement strand
GTATTCCGCAGGTTCCAGATCGCCCTTTTGGAACAAGGCGCAGATTGGGTGTCCTATACAGCGGGCGGCGCAGGACGTGACGGATACGGCGACGTCATCTCCCCTGCCCCTGCCGTCCCTCTGCAAAAGGGTGATATCCTCATGCTAGATACGGGCGCAGTCAAAGATGGCTATTTCTGTGATTTCGACCGCAACTATTCGGTCGGCCCGATTTCTGGCGAGGCCAAACGCGTGCACGAGGCGCTTTGGCTTGCCACGGAACATGTCATCGAAACCCTGACGGTCGCGATGCGGGCCTGTGATGTGCATCGTCTGCTCGTGGGATCGCTCGAAAAATCGGGGGTCACTGCGGGGGGTGGTCGGCTCGGTCACGGGCTCGGCGTCACATTGACCGAATGGCCATCTTTCACACCGTTCGATACAACCGAACTTGTCGCGGGGATGGTTCTTACGATCGAACCAGGAGCGATGGTGCGCGAAGGCACCTATATTGTGCACGAGGAAAACATCCTTTTGACCGAAAACGGCGTGCGTCTTTTGTCGCCACGCGCACCCTTTGACATAATCGAGGTCTAGATGGAACGCTTACCCTATCGTCTTGGAACCGACGCACGCCCCAAGATCGGGGTGATCGTGCTAGAAGCCGACGAAACGCTCGAAGACGATTTGCGCACTATTTTTCCAGTGTCCGAGGCCAAGCTGCATATCAGTCGCATCCCTTCTGACCCAGAGGTGACGGTGGACACATTGGCGGCGATGGAGCGCGCCCTTCCAGCGGCTGCGCGGCTTCTTCCGACCGAGGCCCATTTCTCGGTCATCGGCTATGGTTGCACCTCGGGCACAAATGTGATCGGCGAGGCCCGCGTCACCGAACTTGTGAAAAGCAAGGCCCACACCGAGGCGGTGACAAACCCTCTCACCGCAACATTCGAGGCACTGCACGCTTTGGGCGTCACGCGGCTCGGGCTCGTATCGCCCTATATCGAAGAGGTGGCGGGGCCACTCAAAGCCACCTTCGAGAAGCGCGGGCTTATCGTTCCCCATGCGGTCACATTCGGCGAAAGCAGCGAGGCTCAGGTTGCCCGCATTGACGAAGTCTCCCTGAGGAACGCCGCCTATCGCATTGTCGAAAAAGGGAAAGTCGATGCGATCTTTATGTCCTGCACCAACCTTCGAACGCTCTCAGTCATAGCGCCGCTCGAGGCAGAGATCGGTATTCCCGTTCTCAGCTCCAACCAGACTTTGACATGGCATCTTGCACGTCTGGGCGGGCTGGCGGCTGCAAAACCACAGTTCGGACGACTTTGGAGCAAACCGCTCGCGCTCTGAGCTTTGCCTTGGTGTGTGAACGGGCTAGACTGAAGCAAGCCCGAGGAGCCCGAGCTTGCGCGAAGCAGACCTATATCCCCCAGTCAAAGCCTATCTCGAAGCCCAAGGCTACGAGGTGAAGTCCGAGATCGGCGCATGTGACGTTGTCGCCATGCGCGGCGACGAGCCGCCCGTCATCGTCGAACTCAAGCTTACCTTCTCGCTCGGCTTGGTCTTTCAGGCGATCGAGCGCCAAACCGTTAGCGATGTTGTCTATATGGCAGTTCCTGTTTCCAAAGACCGCGGCTGGAAGCTGCGTTACAAAGATATCGTGCGGCTTTGCAAAAGGCTTGGCCTGGGGCTCTTGGCAGTCGATGTCGCCAAAGGCACGGTTCAGGCGCATGTCGATCCAGAGGATCATACCCCCCGCAAAAACCGCAAGCGCCAGACGCGGCTTCTAAGGGAGTTCGAACGGCGCGTAGGCGATCCCAATACGGGCGGCACCACAGGCACAAAACAGATGACCGCCTATCGTCAAGATGCTTTGCGGTGCCTTGTGCGGCTCTCGGTCGGCCCCTGTGCCCCCGCCGCGATCAAAAACGCGCTCGGGGTCGAGCGGGCGGGTGATATTTTGCGTGCAGACCACTATGGCTGGTTCGAAAAGATCGAACGAGGCATATACGGCATAACTCCCAAAGGCCGTCTGGCTTTGGACGATTTTGCCGAAGACATCAAAGCGCTCGGGCTTTAGTCGGTCATCGGCTCGGCGGTGATCACCTCGGCCCCGTTCTGGATTTCGGTGTAAAAACAGCTGCGCCGATTAGTATGACAGGCAGGTCCCGTCTGGTTGACCTCGACCAGAATGCAATCCCGATCACAATCCACGCGGAACGAGACAAGCTCTTGGACATGGCCCGACGTCTCGCCTTTGATCCAGAACGATTGACGCGAGCGCGACCAATAGGTCACTTTGCCTGTCGCAAGGGTTTTCTGCACCGCTTCTGCGTTCATCCAAGCCATCATGAGCACTTCGCCCGTACTTGCATCCTGTGCAATCGCGGGGATCAGCCCTTTTTCATCATACTTTAGCGTCAAAGCATCGAAGCCCATCGTAAAAACCCTTTTGCCCTCGTCTGTTGCGCCCTATCTATGACATGCAAGAGCGAAAGGTAAACTCCGTGTCCGAGAATTCCGATCTGATCAAACTGTATTCGTCGCGCATTCTGGCGCTGACAGCAGATATTCCGCATACCAAACGGCTGGAAAATCCCGATGCAACGGTCAAGAAACGCTCGCCTTTGTGCGGCTCGACCGTGACCGTGGATATTAATTTCGCCGATGGGGTAATCAAAGACTTCGGTCAGGACGTTAAAGCATGTGCGCTCGGTCAGGCATCGGCGGCCATCCTCGGGGCCGTTGTGATCGGCCGGACGCAAGAAGAAATCGAGCGCGCACGCGCTCAACTCCGCGCCATGCTCAAAGACGAAGGGCCTGTGCCGGATGCACCATTCGACGCGTTGGAAAACCTCATTCCTGCGCGAGACTACAAGAACCGACACGCCTCGATCATGCTGGCGCTTGATGCAACAGCCGAGGCGATAACACAGGCAAAGCTCGCGACCTGACCCCGCTCTTCTTGGGGCGCGAGCCACAAGGAGATTTGGATGACGTTGCAAGGACTGATCAGCAAAGCCACCGATCGGCAAGGAAATAGCAATCTCGACGAAATCACTAACGTCGGTTCGAGAATGGCTTTCGACGTGGTCGACCTTGCCGGCTTTTTGGATGAGACGGGGGTCAAGGCCCGCAACCAGCTCGTCCAGATGGCCGATCTTCGGACCCAAGCCGAATTGATCCAGACAGCCAATGCTTCGGTTCAGGAGGCTATCGCGGAATCGACGACCTCCAGTCGCGAAACGCTCTCGAAGCTTAACGAGACGCTTCAAACAATCCGCGCTTCCAACCAGAAGAACGAGGATATCGCGCGTTGGGTCGCCTCGATCAGTGAGCGGATGCAAAACATCGAAACAGCGCTGCATGGTGTCGAAAAGCTCAACACCGAAATTTCGGGGATCGCCCGTCAGGTCAATATTCTCGCTATCAACGCCAAAATCGAGGCAGTGCGTGCCGGTCAATCTGGGCGCGGATTTGCCGTGGTGGCCGAAGCCATCACCGAGCTGTCACGCTCGACGACACGCGCGGCCGCCGACGTGACCGACGGGATTGCCTCGCTTGCCGAAGACCTCCGCTCCTTTGGCGCCGAAGCGCGTGGCGTTGCAAGCGAAGCGAAAGTCGTCATTCAGAGTTTCGGCAGCACCAACACCCTCATGGACGGGATCGCGCAGCAAATGCATGGAACCGTTGCCAAGGGCGAAGAGATGCAGCACCGCGCCGAGAGCATTTCCACCGCAGTCAGCACCTTTATGCCCGTGATCGAAGCGCTCGAGAATGCCTCGCAGGATACTTCGGACGGTGTGGAACGGTCTCGCGAGCGCATCCACAATCTCGTTGACGACAGCGAGCGTGTGGTCAAGCTCGGAATTGCAAGCGGCGGCGTGACCGAAGACCAGAAATTCATATCTTATGTGACAAGCGCCGCCAAGGAGATCAGCAACGCCTTTACCCAAGCGGTCGAGCGCGGTGAAATCGCGATGTCAGATCTCTTCGATCGCAACTATGTGCCGATCCAAGGAAGCAATCCCGAACAATACTTGACCCGTTTCACCGCCTTTACCGACCGGCTTTTGCCCAAATTCCAGGAACCCGCGCTCAATCTCGATCCGAGGATCGTCTTTTGCGCCGCTGTAGACCAAAACGGCTATCTGCCGACCCACAACCACAAATTCGCCCGTCCCCAAAGCCCCGATCCGATCTGGAACGCTGCAAATGCGCGCAACCGCCGTATGTTCAATGACCGTGTCGGTTTAAAGGCGGGCCAGAACCGCGACCAATTCCTGATGCAGGTCTATCGCCGCGATATGGGTGGCGGCAATTTCGCGCTGATGAAGGACCTTTCGGCTCCGATCATCGTCAAAGGAAAACTCTGGGGCGGATTGCGCCTCGCCTACATCATCTAGGCCAGAAAAGAAAACCGCCGCACATCCGGGACGGGATGGCGGCGGGCAGGAAACGTATTCGTGTGGGAACCGGACACTTTGGGGTCAAAGACCCCAGGGACGGGACAGGCAGGTCGTCAGCGCAGTTTACGGGACTAAAACGCGCTTTGTGTCCGGCACGAAACGTCAGGCAGAAAAGAGGCTAGGAAGGCAGAGCGAGCCATACAGAATGATCGCCAAAGCAGCGACGCCAAGGGCATCTGCAACAAGGGTCTCACGCGAACGGGTCAATACGGTTTTAATGTCTTGGGCCATTGGACTGCTCCTTTGTTCCTGTTGCTACTTTGTTCTCACATGGTTAACGCCCTGTAAAGAACTTTTTGAGAACAAAAGTGAACAAAAGGGGTTAAACGTGTCTAACCCACTGATATTAAACGGATCGCTTTGTCCTGTTCCATCAGCCAAAGGAGAACACGAACCGCCTCTCCACGTTTCGAACGAAGGGTCGGGTCATCCAAAAGCAGCTTTCTGGCGTCGGATTGGGCCACTTGCATGAGTCGCACCTGCGATTCCAGATCGGCAATGCGGAACCGCGGCACACCCGACTGGGCGGTGCCGATCACATCGCCTGCCCCGCGCATGGCAAGATCTTCTTCCGAAATGCGAAAGCCGTCTTCCGTTTCGCGCAGGATTTCGAGACGCCGCTGTCCGCTCTGGGTCAGGGGCGATTGATACATCAGTAGACAGGTCGAGGCCGCCGATCCCCGCCCGACGCGGCCGCGCAGCTGGTGAAGCTGCGCAAGACCGAAATGCTCGGCCCGTTCGATCACCATGATCGAGGCATTGGGCACATTGACCCCGACCTCGATCACAGTCGTTGCGACAAGAACTTTGGTCTCGCCCGCCACAAAGCGCGCCATCGCGGCATCTTTCTCGGCCGGCGGCATTTGCCCGTGCACAAGCCCGACATTACCCTCGCCCAAAGCAGCGCGAAGAAGCGCGAACCGCTGTTCTGCGGAAACAAGGTCGGAAACCTCGCTCTCCTCGACGAGCGGGCAAACCCAATAGGCCTGCCGACCCGACGCCATCGCCGATCGAAGTTTCGCGACCACCTCGTCCAGCCGCCCGGTGCTGACCAGAGCCGTCTGCACCGGCGTTCGTCCGGGCGGCTTCTGGTCAAGAACCGAAACATCCATATCCCCGTATTGCGCAAGCGCCAAAGAGCGCGGGATCGGGGTTGCGGTCATCACAAGAACATCGACCGCATGCCCTTTGGACCCAAGCTCCATCCGCTGGGCAACGCCAAAGCGATGCTGTTCATCGATCACGGCAAGCCGAAGATCATTGAATTCCACATCCTTTTGGAACACCGCATGGGTGCCGACCAAAATATGGATCTTCCCCTCGCGAAGCGCTTTTAACTTGGCTTCGCGCTCTTTCCCCTTGTCGCGTCCCGTCAGTATCTCGAGAACGACCCCCGCCGCCTCGGCCAAGGGTTGCAATCCATCAAGATGCTGGCGTGCAAGGATCTCGGTCGGGGCCATCATCACGCCCTGTCCGCCCGCCTCGACCGCCACCAAGAGCGCCATCAGGGCCACAAGCGTTTTGCCCGAACCGACATCCCCCTGCAAAAGTCGGTTCATCCGCTGCGGCAGCGCCATAGCCGCAGCGATTTCATCAATAGAGCGGCGTTGCGCGGCGGTCGGGGCATAGGGCAAACTTGCAAGCACCTTGGCCCGAAGCCTCCCATCACCGCGGTTTTCAATCCCCTTGGCCCGTCGCACCGACTGGCGCGCAAGGGCAAGTGTGACCTGATGGGCAAAGAACTCGTCATAGGCAAGGCGCTGGCGGGCCTTGTTCTGGCTCGACAAATCAGCCCCGCTTTGCGGAGAATGCGCCGCCACCATCGCCTCGGACCACGTTGGCCAGCCCTCGCTCGCGATCAAGGCCGGATCGGCCCATTCGTCAAGCTCGGGCGCAAGTGCAAGCGCCGAGCGTGACGCGCGATACATCACCTTTTGTGTCACGCCTGCCGTCAAAGGGTAAACAGGCTCATAGGCGGGGATATCCAGAGCCTCGTCGGGCTTCAGGATGAAATCGGGATGCACCATCTGCGCAACCCCGTCAAAAAGCTCGACCTTACCCGAAACGACGCGCCGCGCCCCGACAGGCAACTGTTTTTCAAGATAATCGCCCCGCGCGTGAAAGAAAACGAGCTGCAACGTGCCGCCTGCATCGCTTGCCGTGATCCGATAGGGGCGCGACTTGTTCGCGGGTTTATGGTGCGCCTGAACCGTAATCTCCACTGTAACAGTCGCAGGAAGCAGCGCCTCGCGTACAGAAGCGATCGGCCGTCGATCCACCCCGCTGTGCGGCAGCGTAAAGAGCACATCACGCGGCTTTTCGATATCCAGATGTTCCATCAAAGCAGCGATCTTGGGCCCGACGCCATCGAGAGCGGTCAGCTTGCCGAACAGCGGAAAAAGGATTTCGGGACGTCCGCTCATAGGCCCGCGATGAGCGCGATCCACGCATCTTCGTCAATCGTTTCGATCCCGAGCTCTTCGGCCTTTTTCGCTTTGGAGCCTGCGCCAGGCCCTGCAATCAGAAGATCGGTCTTGGCACTGACCGAGCCTGCAACCTTGGCCCCCAGCGCTTCGGCTCGGGATTTCGCCTCGGCGCGGGTCATCTTTTCGAGGGTGCCCGTAAAGACAAGGGTTTTGCCTGCAACAGGGCTTCCACTTGTATCCCTGAGTTTGACGTCCTCTACGTCGAGCTGCGCCACAAGCCGATCAATCGACGCGCGCTCTGCCGTTTGGTGAAAGGTGGTAACGACCGAGGCGGCAAGGACCGAGCCGACGCCGTCGATGCTCACCAACTCCTCCCACGCAGGACCAGACCCCACCTCGGCAGAGGTCATGGCACTCTCAAATGCGGCCCAGCTGAGGTAATGATTGGCCAAGAGCGCACCGCCGTTTTCGCCAAGATGACGGATGCCAAGCGCAAAGAGCAGTCGCGCAAGTGGTATTTTCCTTTTGCTTTCAATCGCCTCAAAGAGTTTCTTCGCGCTCTTTTCACCAAACCCGTCGCGGTTTTTGAGCTTGGCAAGATTGTTCGCGTCCCGCTCAGCCAGCGTGAAAATATCCGCAGGCTCCTTGATCGGCAAAACCTCGTCGTGAAAGAACATCTCGATCTGCTTGGCGCCAAGCCCTTCGATGTCGAATGCACCACGAGAGACAAAGTGTTTCAACTTTTCAATGGCTTGCGCGGGACAAATCATGCCGCCCGTGCAGCGGCGCACGGCGTCACCCTCTTCGCGGACCGCATCCGAACCGCATTCGGGGCAAGTCTTTGGAAAAACATAGGGCACCGCGTTTGGCGCGCGTTTGGCAAGGTCAACATCGGCGATTTTCGGGATGACATCGCCCGCACGGTAAACCTGCACCCAGTCACCGACACGGATGTCGCGGCCTTCGCGGATCGGCTCGCCTTTGCTGTCGCGCCCTTCGATGTAGTCCTCGTTATGGAGCGTGGCGTTCGAGACGACAACCCCGCCGACAGTGACGGGCTTGAGCCGCGCGACAGGGCTAAGGGCGCCCGTCCGGCCGACCTGAATATCGATGGCTTCAAGCGTGGTCCAGGCAAGCTCGGCGGGGAATTTATGTGCGGTCGCCCAACGGGGCGTGGTCGAGCGGAACCCGAGCCGTTGCTGGAGGCTCAGTGCGTTCACTTTGTAAACGACACCATCGATGTCATAACCAAGGGTCGCACGCTGCGCTTCGATGCTCTTGTAATGGGCCAGCATCTCTTGGGGAGTTTCGCAGAGTTTGGTGAGCGGATTGGTCTGAAAACCCAGCGCCTTGAGCCGCTCGATCGCGCCAAATTGCGTCTCGGCCAAGGGAGCGCTCAGGTCCCCCCATGCATATGCAAAGAACCGCAGCGGGCGCGCTTCGGTGATCTTGGGATCAAGCTGCCGAAGAGACCCCGCCGCCGCATTGCGCGGATTGGCAAAGGTTTTACCCCCCGTTTGCGCATGTCGTTCATTAAGCGCGGCAAAATCCGCATGGGACATATAGACTTCGCCCCGCACCTCGAGGACATCGGGCGCACCTTGAATGGTTTGCGGAATGTCCTTGATCGTCAGAGCGTTGGCCGTCACATTTTCACCGACCTCGCCGTCACCCCGCGTCGCAGCCTGAACCAACGTGCCGCCCTCATAGCGGAGGGAAAGCGAGAGCCCGTCGATTTTCGGTTCCGACGTATAGGCCAGAGGGTCTTGCGCGCCCAGGTTCAGGAACTTGCGAATACGGGCATCGAATTCGGCGACTTCCTCATCCTCGAACAGGTTGCCGAGCGACAGCATGCGCACAACGTGCCGCACTTTGCCGAACCCGTCAGAAGGCGCAGCACCGACCTGATCCGACGGGCTGTCGGCACGTTTGAGATAGGGAAAGCGGCTTTCTATTTCAGCGTTACGGCGTTTGGCGGCGTCGTAATCGGCATCGGACAAAATCGGCGCATCATCCGTATGATAGGCAAGGTTGGCCTCTCCCAAGAGACGCGCAAGGCGATCAAGTTCGGCCCGCGCCTCGTCCCGAGTGAGATCGACAACGGCTTTGCTCTCAAGAATGGCGTCTGGCACAGTCTTCCCCTAGCTCTATCGCCGCCTGCGCGGCACATCCTAGTTCTAGGGGGAGCCTCCCGCCACGTCCAGAGGGAGCGGCTCAAGCCGTCTGGGCAAGTCGCGCAGGTTCGGGATCGCGCAGCACATAACCCCGCCCCCAAACCGTTTCGATATGGTTTTCGCCACCCGTTGCTTCGGTCAACTTTTTGCGAAGTTTGCAGATGAAAACATCGATGATCTTGAGCTCGGGTTCATCCATGCCGCCATAGAGATGATTGAGGAACATCTCTTTGGTCAATGTCGTCCCCTTGCGAAGCGACAGCAGTTCTAGCATCTGGTATTCCTTGCCTGTCAGATGGACTGTATTGCCCTCGACATCAACGGTCTTGGCGTCAAGGTTCACATTCACGCGGCCCGTTTTGATCACCGACTGGGAATGCCCTTTGGAACGGCGGATGATCGCATGAATCCGCGCGACAAGCTCTTCGCGGTGAAAGGGCTTAGTCATATAGTCATCTGCACCAAAACCGAACCCCTTGAGCTTGCTTTCCGTATTGTCGTCCCCGCTAAGGATCAGGATCGGCGTCTCGATCCGCGCCATGCGCAGTTGCCGCAACACCTCGTGTCCGTTCATATCGGGGAGGTTGAGATCAAGAAGGATCAGATCATAGTCATAGAGTTTGGCAAGATCGATCCCCTCTTCCCCAAGGTCCGTCGAATAGACATTGACGTTTGCATGGGTGAGCATGAGTTCGATGCTCTTCGAGGTAGTGGGGTCGTCTTCGACAAGCAACACGCGCATCGGCTTCTCCGTTGGATCTCCATTTCGCAACCAGTCTACTCATCAAATGGTTAATCACCCGTTACCGTGGAGAAAGGATTGCACACACAATCTAAGGTTGTCTATAGCGTTGTAGCGCCGTTGCCCGAAGCGCCGCCTCTCCATGGGCTTTGACGGCATTCTCCCATTCGGCGAATTCCTCTTCGCTCAGCCCATAGAGCGCAAGCGCTTCTTCTCTTTCGATCAATCGGGCCCCGACCGCCCGCACCACGGCCGCCTTTCGCGAGGCTACCCAGCGCCGCACCCCCGCTTTGGGAAGATCGGCTCGGGTCATGGTTGTTCCATCGGCCAGCGTAACAATACGCGGCCCGTTCACCTTTTTCAGATACATGTCTCACCCCTTTGTGATCCGTATCGTGAAAATTACGGCGCGGAATTTAACGAGACCTGAAACCGCCCCTTGAGAGTATCTCGCATTTTCATATATTCCGACGCACCTCGGCCCTATGAACAAGGAGAGGCCCATGCCCCTCGAGACGCCCCTCAATTCCCTCGGCTTTGCCAAGCCGCCCAGCGAAACCCGCGTTGTCGTTGCGATGTCCGGCGGGGTCGATAGCTCTGTCGTGGCCGCGCAGCTTGCCGAAGAGGGCTACGACGTCGTCGGCGTCACGCTCCAGCTTTATGACCACGGTGCGGCGCTTGCGAAAAAGGGCGCCTGCTGTGCGGGGCGCGATATCCATGATGCGCGCCGCGTTGCCGAGGAAATGGGCTTTCCCCATTATGTGCTCGATTATGAAAACATCTTTAAAGACGCTGTGATCGACGAATTCGCCGAGAGTTACCTTGCGGGGGCGACGCCTGTGCCCTGCATCCGCTGCAACGAGCGGGTCAAGTTCAAGGACCTCCTCCAGACCGCCAAAGACCTTGATGCGGACTGTATGGCGACGGGCCATTATATTCAGCGCAAGATGGGCGCCAAGGGTCCCGAGCTGCACTGCGCGACGGATGCGAACCGCGACCAGTCCTATTTCCTCTTTTCCACCACGCCCGAGCAGCTCGACTACCTGCGCTTCCCGCTGGGCCACCTCCCGTCCAAGGACGCAACCCGCGCGCTCGCCGCGAAATACGGGCTGGCCGTGGCAGACAAGCCCGACAGTCAGGACATCTGCTTTGTGCCCAACGGCAATTATGCATCTGTGATCGAAAAACTCCGCCCAGGTGCGGCCGAGGAAGGCGAGATCGTCGATACCGAAGGCAACGTCCTCGGGACCCATCGCGGCGTGATCCACTATACCATCGGCCAGCGCCGCGGTCTGGGGATCGGCGGGCTGGCCGACCCGCTCTATGTGGTGCGGCTCGATGTGGACAAGAAACAGGTGGTGGTCGGCTCCAAGGACCTTCTCGCCACGCGGACGGTCCCCGTGCGCGAGATCAATTGGCTTGGGGACGCGCCCTTCGAGAGCCGCAAGGAGTGGCATGTCTCGGTCAAAGTCCGCTCGACCCGCCCGCCCGCCGAAGCCATCATCCGCCCCCTCTCGGCCACCACAGCCGAGGTCGAGCTTATGACCGCCGAAGAAGGCGTCTCCCCCGGTCAGGCCTGTGTGTTCTACGAGACCGACAGCAGCCGAATTCTAGGCGGCGGCTGGATTTGGCGAGGGTCGCTAGATGGAACCCCGAAAATGTGAATGAAGCTAGATGGTCTGCAGCCGAGCCAAAGTTAATCAGATGCCCTTGTAAGCAGTTACGTTTGAACCTATTTTCTCGCATAAATTGCAGAAAGTAGTTCAAGATGAAACATAACGGAACGCTAGATGAACTGAAGACCAAGATCACGTCTTGCGGCTTTTCGATCAGTGAGGAAAAACAAACTCAGGGTGGCTGGCAACTTCGCACTGAATCTGGTGCGATTGTGAATTGGTATACAAGTACGGGTACAGTTCAAGTTCAGGGTAAATCCCCACTGAAGGAGAAACTTGAAACCGATCTTGGTGAGTACTGTTCTGGAAAACGAGGCGATGGCGGCTCGAATATTATTTCGCCAATCCCTGAGGCGCCCCAAAATCCTGCAAGCGCAAGCAAGAAGGTATTTGTCGTACACGGACACGACAGTGTTTCGCGAGAACAACTTGAACTGGTTTTGCACAAGCTTGGGCTTGATCCTTTTGTGTTAGCTAATGGTAGCGGTGGAGGCCGCACAATCATCGAAGCTTTGGAAGCAGAAATCGGTCCCAGCAAGACTGCAGCTCGTTTTGGAATTGTACTTATGACGCCAGATGACGTTGGCTACGCTAAAATTGACGGAGCAGGGAAATCTGAACCCAGAGCGCGCCAAAACGTTGTTCTCGAAATGGGAATGCTTATTTCTGCATTGGGTCGAGCAAATGTGGCGATCCTCAAAAAGGGGCACCTTGAAGTCCCTTCTGACGCAAACGGAATACTGTACATACCGTTCAATGAGCATGTGAAAGAAGCGGTGCCGCGTTTAGCCGACCACCTATCAAAGGCAGGTTTTGTATTGTCCCCTGAGAACTTAACCAAAGCTACTAGCTAAATTTTAAACAAAGAAGCATAAACACTCGTTTGAGCCCCCCCTCAACCCGTATCCCCATGCGCCTTATACCCCTCCTCGACGAGCCTCTGGAGTGCGTGGTAGCGTTTCACCCCGACGGCGTGGTCTGACATGATGTTGGCGGCGCGGATGTACAACTCGCGTTCGAAGCGACACCTACTCTAGGCGTCTATTTCTTCTTCACCTCAGCCACCTTCTCCGCCAAGTCCCGCGCGATCGCAAAGGCGCCTTTGATCTTGTCGGCGTCTTTGACCCAGTCGCGGCGGATGACGATCTTGTTGTCTTTGACTTTGGCGAGGCCCTTCTGGTCGTTGATGAACTCTACAAGACCCGCAGGGGATGCGAATTTGTCGTTGTGGAAGCGGATCGTCGCGCCTTTGGGGCCGCCGTCGAGGTGGCTGATCCCTGCGCGTTTGCACATGGCCTTGATCCGCACGATGAGGAGGAGCGTGTTGACCTCTTTGGGGAGTTTGCCAAAGCGGTCGATCAGCTCGGCGGCAAAAC
>JALRIK010000007.1 GCA_023255435.1 Marivivens sp. | reverse complement strand
GGGGGTCCATTTCTAGACCCCCACACACTTCTTTTCGGCTTAGAAGAAGCCGAGCTTGCTCTCCGAGTAGCTGACCAAAAGGTTCTTGGTCTGCTGATAGTGGTCGAGCATCATCTTGTGGGTCTCGCGACCGATGCCCGATTGCTTGTAACCACCGAAGGCCGCATGCGCGGGATAGGCGTGATAGTTGTTCACCCAAACGCGACCTGCTTCGATTTCGCGGCCAAAGCGATAGGCGCGGGTGCCGTCGCGGGTCCAGACACCGGCCCCAAGTCCGTACATCGTATCGTTTGCGATCTGCAGCGCTTCTTCTTCGGTCTTGAAGGTCGTGACCGACACAACAGGGCCAAAGATTTCCTCTTGGAACACGCGCATTTTGTTGTGACCCTTAAGGATCGTCGGCTGGATGTAATAGCCGTTCGCGATGTCACCGTTAAAGCGGGCTGCATCACCGCCCACCAGAACTTCGGCGCCTTCTTCGCGGCCAATGGTCAGATAGGACATGATCTTGTCGTGCTGCTGCTTGGAGGCCTGCGCACCAACCATGGTGTACATGTCGCGCGGGTCACCTTGTTTGATCGCTTTGACACGCTCGATGCAGCGCGCGATGAACTCTTCATAGATGTCTTCTTGGATCAGAGCACGGCTCGGGCAGGTGCATACTTCGCCTTGGTTGAAGGCAAAAAGAACGAACCCTTCGACAGCCTTATCAAGGAAGGCGTCGTCGCTTGCCATCACATCCGAGAAGAAGATGTTGGGGGACTTGCCGCCAAGCTCGAGTGTCACGGGGATCAGGTTCTGGGTTGCGGCCTGCATGATCTTGCGGCCCGTTTCGGTCGAACCGGTAAAGGCGATCTTGGCGATACGGTTCGAAGTGGCAAGCGCCGCACCGATTTCACCGCCAAAGCCGTTGAGCACGTTCAATGCACCCGCAGGAAGAAGATCGGCGATCAGCTCGACCAGAACCATGATTGCGGCAGGGGTCTGTTCGGCGGGCTTGAGGATAATGCAGTTACCCGCTGCAAGCGCAGGCGCAAGCTTCCAGGCGGCCATGAGGATCGAGAAGTTCCAAGGAATGATCTGGCCGACAACGCCCAAAGGCTCGTGGAAATGATAGGCCACGGTGTCGTTGTCGATCTCGGACATGGTGCCTTCCTGGGCACGCAGAACGCCAGCAAAATAACGGAAGTGGTCGACCGAAAGCGGAATGTCGGCATTCACGGTCTCGCGGATCGGTTTACCGTTGTCCCAGGTTTCGGCGGTGGCAAGAAGTTCGAGGTTCTCTTCAAGACGATCTGCGATCTTGAGAAGAATGTTCGAGCGATGCGCAGCAGACGATTTGCCCCAAGTTTCTTTGGCGGCATGGGCGGCGTCCAGAGCGGCTTCGAGGTCGGCGTTGTTCGAGCGCGCGACTTCACAGATTTTCTCGCCGCTGATCGGGGTGATGTTGTCGAAATACTGACCACTGTTCGGGGCAACGAATTTGCCGCCGATAAAGTTGTCATAGCGAGCCTTGAATGGCGAGGTGAAGTAAACCGCTTCGGGTTTGGACATATCGTTCATTGGATTTCCTCCTGTTGGCCGGATCCTCCATCCGGTGATGGGAAAACGATGGCCAAGAGGGGGATTCGTGTCAGGAGGGGCCAAGACGCTCCACCGTCTCACCTGTCTCAGATGTGAGACAGGTTCGGCCTAGTTTTCGCGGATACGAAGTCGTTTCATACGGCGATAGAGCGTGGCGCGGCCGATCCCAAGCGCGCGAGCCGCCTCTGATGCATTGCCGTTGGCACGGGCCAGAGCCCGCATAACGGCGGCGCGCTCGGCTTTTTCGAACCCGCTGGGCCCCGTTTCGCGCCCAAGAACATCGGTGGCGGGCACGGCGCGGATCGTCGGTTCGGTTCCAAGGTCAAAGACCTTGCGCGCTTCGCGGGTTGCGCCGATCACGATGTCGTCGTGATCGACAGCCAAAAGAACGGCGGCTTCGCTGTCGTCCCCGTGCGCCACGATGATACGGGATTTGGGAAAGCTGGCGCGGAAGTTGTCTGCTTCGATCTGGCGTGCGGTCTGGCTGACCATCGCGGCAATCAAGCGGTTGAAACTCTCGGTTTGATCCGCGCGAGCAGAGGAGACATCAAGCGCCGCGATCACCCGTCCGTCATGGCCATAGATCGGAGCATCCATGCAGCTCATGCCGATGTTGCGCGAGTGGAAATGTTCGTCGCGGTGGATGATGACCTGACGGTTTTCCGCAAGACATGTGCCGATCCCGTTTGTGCCTTCGCTCGCCTCGCTCCAGTCGGCTCCTTGCCAAAGGCCCCACTCCTGAAACGTCAGTTCATCAGAGCGCGAACAGCGTTGATCAAGGATCACCCCCGCGGCATCGGTCAGCAAGACCCCGCAGCCCGAGTTGCCCACAAGCGAAAAGAGCGCGTCGAGTTTGGGCGCGGCAACCAGAAGGAATTGTTCCATCGCGGCGCGGCGGTGTTCGATGTCCTGTGCTTCGACGCGCATCCGTGGTCGCTTGTCCGCTGGGTCGAGCCCGTGTTTGACGATGGAACGCCGCCAAGACGCGGCAAGCCGTGAATGCGCGGCGGCGGAATTGCTTTGGGCTGTCTCAAGAACACGGGTCACGTGCTGCGTCGTGCGCGCCATTTGGTGTCTCCGGTATGCCGTGCATCGGCGGTCTCTGTGTTGCAGCACCTCGAGTGTGCCAATGAAAAAGGGCCGGCACAATGGCCGACCCCTCGTCAATTGGTCTTATGCAGACGCTTATTCAGGAAGCTTGCGCACCGCACCCTGAGCGGCCGAAGTCGCGAGCATCGCATAGGCCTTGAGCGCGGTCGAAACGTTGCGCGAGCGCGGCGCTGCGGGTTTCCACGGGAGCGGGCCTTTGGCTTCGCGGCGTGCCGCAATCACATCGTCCGAGACGGCGAGGTGGATCGTGCGGTTCGGAATATCGATCTCGATCACATCGCCCGTTTCCACAAGGCCGATCAAGCCGCCTTCTTCCGCTTCGGGCGAGACGTGTCCGATCGAAAGGCCCGAGGTGCCGCCCGAAAAACGCCCGTCCGTCAGCAAAGCACACTCTTTGCCAAGGCCTTTGGACTTGAGATAGGAGGTCGGATAGAGCATTTCCTGCATCCCCGGACCGCCGCGCGGACCTTCAAAGCGGATTACGACAACTTCTCCTGCCGAGACCTTGTTGGTCAGGATGCCGTTCACCGCATCGTCCTGGCTTTCGAAAACCTTTGCCGTGCCCGTGAACTTGAGGATCGATTCATCGACGCCTGCGGTTTTCACGATGCAGCCGTCCAGAGCGATATTACCGTAAAGAACCGCAAGACCGCCATCTTTCGAGAAGGCATGCTCAACCGAACGGATCACGCCGCCTTTGCGGTCGCGATCAAGCTCTTTGTAACGGTTCGTCGTCGAGAAGGCTTGCGTCGTGCGCACGCCGCCGGGAGCCGCGCGGAAGAACTTGTCCACGTTCTCGTCATTGGCGGTCATGATGTCCCACTTGGCAATTGCTTCTGCCATCGTGGTCGAGTGGATCGTACCCACATCGCCGTGCAAAAGGCCGCCGCGGTGCAATTCGCCCAAGATGCCCATGATGCCACCTGCGCGGTGCACGTCTTCCATGTGGACGTCGGACTTGGCAGGGGCGACCTTGGACAGGCACGGAACCTTGCGCGAGAGGCGGTCCATATCCGACATGGTGAAATTCACACCGCCTTCATGCGCGATTGCAAGAAGGTGAAGCACGGTGTTGGTCGAACCACCCATCGCGATATCGAGCGACATGGCGTTCTCAAAGGCCTCGAACGTCGCGATTTCACGCGGAAGAAGACCCTTTTCCTCGCCTTCGTAGTGGCGCTTGGTGATCTCGACGATCTTGCGACCTGCTTCAAGGAAAAGCTCCTTGCGGTCGGCATGGGTCGCCAGAACCGAACCATTGCCCGGAAGAGCGAGGCCAAGCGCTTCGGCAAGACAGTTCATCGAGTTCGCGGTGAACATCCCCGAGCAGGACCCACAGGTCGGACAAGCGGCCTTTTCAATCGCGTCGACTTCCTCGTCGGTGTATTTATCATCGGCGGCGGCCACCATTGCATCGACAAGGTCGAGCGCATGCTCGAGATCACCGATCTGGACCTTGCCTGCTTCCATCGGGCCGCCCGAGACGAAAATCACAGGGATGTTGAGCCGCATTGCAGCCATCATCATACCGGGGGTGATTTTGTCACAGTTCGAGATGCAGACCATCGCGTCGGCACAATGGGCGTTGACCATATATTCGACCGAGTCCGCGATAAGATCGCGCGAGGGGAGCGAGTAGAGCATCCCGTCGTGGCCCATGGCGATACCGTCATCCACCGCGATGGTGTTGAATTCTTTCGCGACGCCACCTGCTTTCTCGATCTCGCGCGCGACCATTTGGCCAAGATCATGGAGATGGACGTGGCCCGGCACGAATTGCGTGAAAGAGTTCACCACCGCGATGATCGGCTTGCCGAAATCACTGTCGGTCATGCCTGTTGCGCGCCAAAGGCCACGGGCACCCGCCATGTTGCGGCCATGAGTGGATCTGCGGGATCTGTAGAAGGGCATCAGTTCAATCCATGTCTTACTAGGGGTCGCCAAGGGCGAAATACGGTTCAGGGCGGAGTGATACAGCAACAACCCCCCAAAGAACAATGCAACAATGCGTTAGCTCTGCTTCCAAGAGCACTGTCATGAAAACTTCACACACTGTGGAAGGTTTGTATCTGTCGAATCGTCCATATTTCATATATTCATGAATTATGGAAAAAATCGCCGTCGAACAATTTGCATCCCTCGCGCATCCGCAGCGTCTTGCGGTGTTTCGCCTGCTTATGCGGCGCTATCCCTCGCGGGTTCCTGCCGGAGCGATTGCTTCGGCTCTGGGGATCAAGGCCTCGACTCTTTCTGTTTATCTTGGAAATCTTCGGTCGACGGGTCTCATCACGCAGGAGCGTGAGGGCACGTCGCTGACCTATGCCGCCGACACCACTGCGGCGGGGCACCTTGTCGATTATCTTGTCGACGACTGTTGCCGCGGGCGCGGCGCGCTTTGTCCGCCCGAGATGGCGCAGGATCGTCCGCATTCGGTGCTCTTCATCTGCACTGGCAATTCGGCGCGCTCATTGATCGCAGAGACGCTTGTTCGGGATCTGGGCCAAGGCCGTTTTGTGGCTCATTCGGCGGGAACGGCACCGCGTTCGGCGCCAAGCCCTCTGGCGCTCGCGATTCTCGAGCGTCGCGGCCACGACGTATCTGCGCTTCGCTCGAAATCTCTCGATCACTTTCTGGGCGCGCGGTCGTCCCGTTTCGATTTTGTTTTCACGGTTTGCGATGCTGCCGCAAACGAAGACTGTCCGCGCTGGGCGGGCCGCCCGATCACCGCCCATTGGTCGGAACCCGACCCCGTGCGCGTCACAGGGCCCTTGTTCGAAAGAGCAGAGGCCTTCGACCGCACCTACCGAAACCTGCGCAATCGGATCGAAGCCTTCGTTGCGCTGCCATTTGAAACCCTTGATCGCATGTCTTTGCAGGCAAAAGTCGATGAACTCGCTTTGCTGGAGGAATAGAAAATGACCGTTTATGCACTCAATGGCCTTGGCCGTATCGGAAAACTCGCACTCAAGCCGCTTTTGGAAAGTGGGGCCGAGATTGCGTGGATCAACGATGCCGTTGGCTCTCCCGAAATGCACGCCCACCTGCTCGAGTTCGATACGGTGCATGGACGCTGGAACGCGGATCTTGGCTATGATGCAGATAGCATTTCGATCAACGGAACGCGGCTTACGGTCCACTCCACTAAAAAGCTCGAAGAGCTGCCTCTTGATGGCGTCGACGTGGTGATCGACTGCACCGGGGTCTTCAAGACCGAGGCCGCGCTTGCCCCCTATTTCGCGGCGGGGGTGAAAAAGGTGGTTGTTTCTGCGCCCGTCAAGGATGGCCCCACCGCCAACATCGTCTATGGTGTCAACAACGCCACCTATGATCCCGCGCTGCACAGCATCGTTACAGCGGCAAGCTGCACGACCAATTGCCTTGCCCCTGTGGTCAAGGTCATTCACGAAAACCTCGGGATCAAGCATGGCTCGATCACCACGATCCATGACGTGACCAACACCCAGACAATCGTGGACCGTCCGGCCAAGGATCTGCGCCGTGCGCGTTCGGCGCTCAATTCCCTGATCCCCACGACGACAGGGTCCGCCACGGCGATCACCCTGATCTATCCCGAGCTCAAAGGGCGCCTGAACGGTCATGCCGTGCGCGTGCCGCTGCTCAATGCGTCATTGACCGACTGCGTCTTCGAAGTCGAGCGCCCGACGACGGTGGAAGAGGTCAACGCCCTTTTCGAAAAAGCAGCCCAAGGCGATCTCAGGGGCATTCTCGGCTACGAGACGCGCCCCCTTGTTTCGACCGACTATGTCAACGATGCGCGCTCCTCGATTGTGGACGCGCCATCGACGATGGTTATCAACGGCACTCATGTCAAAGTCTACGCTTGGTATGACAATGAATGGGGCTATGCGAACCGCCTCGTCGATGTCGCGCGCATGGTCGGAGCGTCTTTGTGATCGAACGCCCACTTGTCGCCTATGGCGCTGTCACCGCGTCCTATTGGTCGTTTATGCTGTCGGACGGAGCGCTCCGAATGCTGGTGCTCCTCCAGTTCCATACGATGGGCTTTTCACCTGTAGAGCTTGCCTATCTCTTTGTGCTCTACGAGGTCGCGGGGATCGTGACGAACCTGTCGGCGGGATGGATCGCGGCCCGCTTCGGTCTCGCCTCGACGCTTTACGCAGGATTGGGTCTTCAGATCGCTGCGCTGATCGCGCTCGCCCGACTTGATCCGACGTGGAGCATCACGGCCTCGGTCGCCTATGTCATGGCGGTTCAAGGCGTCTCGGGCGTCGCCAAAGATCTTGCCAAAATGTCGTCCAAATCGGCGGTCAAGCTCCTTGCGCCCGAAGGCGAGGGAAAGCTCTTTCGCTGGGTGGCCCTGCTTACGGGGTCCAAGAACGCGGTCAAAGGCTTCGGTTTCTTCCTCGGAGCGGGACTCTTGGGCCTCTTCGGGTTCGTCCCGTCGGTGCTTGGCATGGCGGCGGTCCTCGGGGTGATCCTCGTCCTTATCATGTGGAAAATGCCCGCAGGTCTTCCCCAAGGGCGCAAATCGGCCAAGTTCAAAGAGGTCTTTTCCAAAAACCCCGACGTCAACTGGCTCTCTTTTGCCCGCATGTTTCTTTTCGGCGCGCGGGATGTTTGGTTCGTCGTCGGTATCCCCGTGTTCTTTTACAGCGTGCTCTCGGACGGATCACCCGACTCCAAACGCGCGGCCTTTTTCATGATCGGCGCATTTATGGCCGTCTGGACCGTGCTCTACGGCATCGTTCAGGCCAATGCGCCGCGCTTGCTTGGGGGGCAAGAAACACCGCTTCCCGCGCTGGTTCAAAAGCTTTCGCGGTTCACGGTGGGCCTGATCGTCATTCCCGTGATCCTCGCTTGCGTCATCCTGATCTTGCCGCACAGCCAGCTTGTGGTCGGGTTGGTGATTGTGGGGCTTTTGGTCTTTGGGGCGCTCTTTGCAATCAACTCCTCGCTTCATTCCTATCTGATCCTTGCCTTTACCACGGGCGAGCGTGTCACAATGGATGTGGGGTTCTATTACATGGCCAATGCGGGGGGGCGTCTTCTCGGGACGTTGCTTTCGGGTGCGACCTATCAACTGGGCGGGATTGCGGCGTGTTTGCTGACGGCTGCCCTTCTAATCCTTCTGAGCTCTGTCGGCGTCTGGAAACTCGGGCGTTCAAGGTGACTTTTCCTCGCGCCCCGAAAGGCCTAGGCTGATCGGGACGGAGGCTCTCATGCAGTTCGATATCGGCAAGCTTGCCCAAACAGGAGGAGCAGACCTCGGGGACGAGGTCTGGGTCGATGTGCTTGAAGCTGTCGATAAAACCTATGCCGAACTCGTTGATTACCAAGAGCAACTCGAAGCGAACAGCGCCGAGCTTCTCACCCTCAAAGCGTTCCTTAGCTCGATCATGAATTCGATCAGCGACTATCTGGTCGTCACCGACAAAGATGGAAAGATAGCTGACGCCAGCTCGTCTTTTTGCAAAGCAATCGGTCAGAAGGAAAACGATCTAATCGGCCGCGAGATCGGCGAGTTTTTTCAGGGCGAGACGCAATCGCGTGTGCTCGAGGTAATCGCCAAGACAATCAGTCTGCGCCGCGAAGCCAAGATCGAAGCCGAGCTCCATACCCTCGCGGGGCCCGATCCCGTTGATCTTCGCATCGCCCCGCGACTGGACCGTCGACGCAAGTCGGCGGGCGTGATCCTGACGGGGCGCCCGCTGGGTGAATTGCGCCGCGCCTATACGGATCTCGAAGCAAGCCACGAAGAACTCAAACAGACCCAAGGTCAACTGGTTCGTAACGAAAAGCTTGCTTCGCTCGGTCGGCTCCTTGCGGGTGTTGCGCATGAGTTGAACAATCCGATCAGCTTTGTGTATGCGAACACCCACGCGCTTGAAAAATATCTCGACCGCTTCGAAACCTATTTCGAGCGCGTCCAGTCAGGGGCCACACGCGAAGAACTTGTTGCGCTGCGTGCCGAATTGCGGCTTGACCGTGATCTCAAGAACCTGCGCACTGCTATCGAAGGGGCGCGTGACGGGTCCGAGCGTGTGAAAAGCATCGTCGAAGACCTTCGGCGACTTTCGGCAGACGGGACAGGCGACTTTGCGCGTTTTGATCTTACTGAAACCGCACGGATCGCCGCCAATTGGGTGCAGCGGGGCACAAGAAACGGGATGGAGGTTCTCTTTCAAGGAGAACCGAACTGTCTCGCGGTCGGGCGACCCGGCCATATCCAGCAGGTGGTGATGAACCTTGTGCAGAACGCGGTCGATGCTGTCTCTGACCATCAGGCGCCGCGCGTCGTCCTGACGCTCGGTTACGAGGGGAACAGCGCTTTGCTGACCGTGGCAGATAACGGAACAGGCGTGCCCGAAACGGTCGCCGCGCGGATTTTCGATCCGTTTTTCACCACCAAGGACGTCGGCAAAGGAACGGGCCTCGGCCTTTCGATCTCCTACAAGATCGCACAGGAACATGGCGGCTCGCTCGCTCTCGAGGCGTCGGGTGCGGATGGTGCAACCTTTCGGCTTTGCCTGCCCAGAGGGGATAAAGCGTGAATATACTTTGGCTTCAATCAGCGGGCTGCGGCGGTTGCACGATGTCGCTCCTCTGCGCGGAAAATCCCAACGTTATTGATCTTCTCAATGGGGCAGGGCTCGAATTCCTCTGGCACCCCGCACTGAGCCTCGAAACAGGAAGCGAAGTGCGCGCGCTTCTGTCCAAAGTGGAAAGCGGCGAGATCGCCCTCGATATCCTCTGTGTCGAGGGGTCCATCGTGCGTGGGCCCAATGGCACAGGTCGTTTTCACATGCTGGCAGGAACGGGGCGGTCCATGCTGGATTGGGTCCAATCGCTGGCACCACTGGCACAGCATGTGGTCGCAGTCGGAACCTGCGCCACCTATGGCGGTGTCACCTCAGCAGGGGAAAACCCTTCGGATGCGGTCGGGCTCCAGTATGACGGCACTCACAAAGGCGGCGCACTTGCCGCGAGTTTTAGATCGCGCTCGGGAATGCCCGTGGTCAATGTCGCGGGCTGTCCGACCCATCCTGACTGGGTGACCGAGACATTGCTTTTACTGGCTGCAGGGGCGCTTGATCATACCTCACTCGATGGGTTTGGCCGCCCAAGGTTCTATGCCGACAACCTCGTGCATCACGCGTGCCCCAAGAACGAGTTTTACGAATACAAAGCCAGCGCAACCAACCTCTCCGAGATCGGATGTATGATGGAGCATCTGGGCTGTGTCGGGACCCAAGCCGTCGGGGACTGCAATATTCGCGGTTGGAACGGCGAAGGAAGTTGCACACGCGCGGGCTATCCTTGTATCAATTGCACGGCGCCCGAATTCGAAGAACCGGGTCACAAATTCACCGAAACCCCAAAATTCGCAGGCATCCCCGTCGGGCTTCCTTCGGATATGCCCAAAGCATGGTTCATGGCGCTTGCCAGCCTGTCGAAAGCGGCAACGCCGCACCGCATCGGCGTGAATGCGACCTCGGACCGCATTTCGGTTCCGCCCAGCCTCAAGAAGACCAAACCATGACGGAAACATCGCTCCTTGTCGGTCCGTTCAACCGCGTCGAAGGCGATCTCGAGATCAAGCTCGATATTGCAGACGGCCAAGTCAGATCCGCCTATGTCAATTCGCCCATGTTCCGCGGGTTCGAGAGGATCTTGCTCGGCAAGGCCCCCTTTGACGCCCTGACGATCACGCCGCGCATCTGCGGGATTTGCTCGATAAGCCAGTCGGCCGCCGCCGCGCGTGCTCTTGCCTCTGCCGCAGGCGGGCGTCCTGAGCCCGAAGGCGAAAAAGTCGCCGCGCTGTTACATGCGATCGAGAATATTTCCGATCACATTACTCATTTTAATCTTTTCTTCATGCCCGATTTCACGCGTCCCGTTTACGCAGTTCGTGAATGGCACACCGAAGCCTTGGATCGCTTTACCGCGCAAAAAGGATCTTCGCTCCGCGCCGCAATCGAGGCCCGTTCCAAGCTTTTGCACGTTGTCGGGCTCTTGGGTGGGAAATGGCCGCATACCCTCGCTATCCAGCCGGGGGGGGTGACGCGCGCGCTGTCCGTTCGCGACAAGATACGCATCGCCGCAGACCTGCGCGAGTTTCGCAAATATCTTGAAACCACACTTTTCGGGGCGCCCGTCGAAATCTTTGCAGCCCTGTCGTCGATTGACGAACTTGACCGTTGGACCACGGGGGATGCGGGATTCTTTTTGAAACTTTCCGCGTCGCTCGGTCTTGACCGTATGGGGCAAGGGCAGGGGCGCTATATGTCCTTCGGGGCCTATCCGATGGAAAGTGGTCCGCTGTTCGCGGCGGGCATATGGGACAACGGAAACTTCGGTGAACTCGACGTCTCGGCCATCCGCGAAGACCTAAGCCATGCTTGGATGCTTGGTGACAATCTGCACCCCGCCGAGGGTCAGACGCTTCCAGATGAAGCCATGCGAGAGGAGGCTTATAGCTGGTGCAAAGCCCCTCGGCTTGCGGGCAAAACTGTGGAAACCGGCGCACTCGCCCGCCAGATCATCGACCGTCATCCTCTTGCTCTGGCGCTCGCAGCCGAAGGCGGCGTGCGTGCCCGCATCGCAGGGCGCCTTCTCGAAGTGGCACGGACACAAATCCTTCTGGAAGAGTTAGTAGGCTCGATCCGGCCCGAGGCCCGCTTTATGGCGCAAGTCACCATGCCCGACTTTGGTGAAGGTGTGGGGCTTGTCGAAGCTGCGCGCGGCTCGCTCGGACATTGGATCACCATCGAGCGCGGCCAGATTGCGTCCTATCAGATTATTGCCCCGACAACTTGGAACTTCAGCCCTCGTGATGCCGCAGGGACCGAAGGCCCCGTCGAAGCGGCGCTCAAAGGTGCCAAGGTCTTGGACGGCGAAGAAAACCCGATCAGCGTCCAGCATATCGTCCGCTCCTTCGATCCTTGCATGGTCTGCACGGTCCACTGATGCAAGCGCTTCGCATCCGCGTCAAAGGTCAGGTCCAAGGCGTCGGCTTTCGCCCCTTTGTATGGCAGTTGGCGCGGCGCTTCGAACTTCGCGGCAAGGTGCTGAACGACCCCAAGGGGGTTCTTATCTTTGCTGCGGGTGATGGGCTTGAAGCCTTCGTTGTGGCGATTGAAACCGAAGCTCCTTCCCTCGCGCGTATTGATGGGATCGCGACATCACCATGGGAGGGCGAGCTCCCGCTCGGCTTTGAGATCGCGGCATCAGAGGGAACGGGCGCTCAAACCCGTGTCACGCCCGATGCGGCGACCTGCCCCGACTGCTTGGCCGAAATCACGACGAAAGGCGAGCGAAGGTTTGGCTATGCATTTGCCAATTGCACCAACTGCGGCCCGCGCTTCTCAATCCTGAACGCCTTGCCCTATGATCGCTCCAAAACGACGATGGCCGCGTTTACGATGTGCCATGAGTGCGGGGCTGAATATGCCGATCCTGCGGATCGTCGGTTTCATGCGCAACCCATCGCTTGTCCTGCTTGCGGGCCCAAAGTCTGGATCGAACCCGAAGCCCCCGATCCGATCGACGCCGCCACCTCGCGTCTTCGCGCGGGGGAGGTTGTGGCCGTCAAAGGCATCGGCGGCTTCCATCTTGTTGTGGATGCCCGAAACGGCGATGCCGTCGCGCTTTTGCGTCAACGCAAAAACAGGCCGACCAAGCCCTTTGCCCTCATGGGACGGCTTGCGGATATAGAAACCTTTTCGGTCGTGAGGGATGAGGACCGCGCGTTGCTCCACGACCCCGCCGCGCCGATTGTCCTTATCGAGAAACGCGGGGACGCGCTTCCTGATGGTCTCGCTCCGAACCAGACAACACTTGGCTGGATGTTGCCCTATACGCCCTTGCATCACCTTTTGATTGCGGCAGTCGATGGGCCATTGGTCATGACATCGGGCAATCTCTCGGGCGAGCCGCAGGTGATCGGCAACGACGAAGCCCGCCAAAAGCTCTCACGCTTTGCCGATGCAATCCTCATGCATGATCGCGAGATCGCCCGCCGTCTCGACGACAGCGTCGAACGCATGACACCCCACGGTCCGATGATCCTGCGCCGTGCGCGGGGCAGGGTGCCCTCGACCCTCCCGCTACCTCGGGGATTCGAAAATGCACCGCAGGTTCTTGCCGTAGGTGCACAAATGAAAGCGGCGATCTGCCTTGTCAAAGACGGGCAAGCGCTCCTTGGCCATCACCTTGGCGAGCTCGAGGACGCTCTGACGTGGGACGCCTTTCTCCAAGCCAATGACGACTATCGCGCGCTCTTCGATCACGTGCCAAGCGTGGTCGCCCGCGATCTTCACCCCGAATTCAGGTCCTCGGTCTATGCCGAAAACCTCGGACTGCCCGTGGTTGCGGTCCAGCACCATCATGCCCATGTGGCCGCCTGTCTTGGAGAAAACGGATGGGCGCGCGATGCGGGCAAAGTGGTCGCGATTGTCGCAGACGGTCTCGGACTGGGCGAGGACGGAACTGTCTGGGGTGGCGAGATCATGGTCGCTGACTATCTCGGGTATCAACGTATGATGCATTTGCGCCCCGCGCCGCTCATCGGGGGCGACGCGGCAAGCCGCGACCCTTGGCGCAACCTTTTGGCGCGGCTGGATCAGGCAGGCCTTTGCTCTGTCGCCGACGAAATCCTTGGCGATTACCCGCGTGATACCCTCAGACGCGCCGCCGCATCGGGCTTCAATGCGCCGCTCTCGTCATCCGTCGGGCGGCTCTTCGACGCTTTTGCCGCGGCCCTCGGGATCGCGCCTTCTCGCCAGAGTTTCGAAGGCGAAGCGGCGATGCACGTTGAGGCAATCGCGAAAGGTGGCAGGGGTGAACCCTATCCCTTCAGCGTTGAGAATAACGAAATCGACCCCGCGCCCATGTTCGTGCAATGGGCGAAAGAGCGGCACGCTGCGCCCAAACCCGAGGACATGGCCTTCCGGTTTCATGCAGGTCTGGCCGAGGCTTTGGCCCAAGCGGGCCGAGAGGTGATGGCCAAGACGGGCGCCAAAGCCGTGGCGCTCACGGGGGGATGTTTCCAGAACGCGCTTCTCCTCGATCTCGTGGTCAAAGCGTTGGGCGATGTGCCGATTCTGCTTCATCGCAAAACCCCCGCTAACGACGGCGGCATCGCTCTGGGTCAGGCACTGGTGGCTGCGGCGCGCGCGCTCCAGACTGCGGAAAGAGAGTAACCGCAAAGGTGGTTATGCGGTAATCGGGTCTCCATCTGCGGCGTCAGACAGTAGTGGCATTATCCAAATAAGTATATGATTTTATTTGCGAATATATCGCGCTGCAAATCGGTGAAGTTCTTTTTGTAACCACTCCGAGGGTCCGCCAGAGTCACGATTGGGAAGTTGTATGCAGTTGCATCCCAATACGAGGATCATGAGGGAGGGACCCGCGTTGAGCCAGATTGAAACCTTTTACGATGTGATGCGTCGGCAGGGGATTACCCGCCGCAGCTTCATGAAATATTGTTCGCTGACGGCGGCCGCCTTGGGCCTGTCGCCGTCATTCGTGCCCAAGATCGCACACGCGATGGAAACCAAGCCCCGAACCCCTGTGATCTGGGTGCACGGTCTTGAATGCACCTGCTGCTCCGAGAGCTTTATCCGCTCGGCGCATCCGCTCGCCAAAGACGTCGTGCTGTCGATGATCTCGCTCGACTATGACGACACGCTCATGGCCGCCGCAGGTCATCAGGCCGAAGCTGCGCTTCAGGACACCATCGAGAAATACAAAGGCAACTACATCCTCGCCGTAGAAGGCAATCCGCCTCTCAACGAGGACGGCATGTTCTGTATCGTGGGCGGCAAGCCTTTCGTCGAACAGCTCCGCCATGCCGCAGAGCACGCCAAGGCGATCATCAGCTGGGGCGCCTGCGCGTCCTATGGCTGTGTGCAGGCTGCCAAGCCGAACCCGACCCAAGCAACACCTGTGCACAAGGTCATCACCGACAAGCCGATCATCAAAGTGCCCGGCTGTCCCCCGATCGCCGAGGTTATGACCGGCGTTATCACCTATATGCTGACCTTCGACCGTCTGCCCGAGCTCGACCGTCAGGGCCGCCCCGCAATGTTCTATTCTCAGCGTATCCACGACAAATGCTATCGCCGCCCGCATTTCGACGCGGGCCAGTTCGTCGAAGCATGGGACGATGAGAACGCGCGCAAGGGGTATTGCCTTTACAAGATGGGCTGCAAGGGCCCGACGACCTATAACGCCTGTTCCACGATCCGTTGGAACGAAGGCACATCTTTCCCGATCCAGTCGGGCCATGGCTGTATCGGCTGTTCCGAAGACGGCTTCTGGGATCAGGGCAGCTTCTATAATCGTGTGACCGATCTCACCCAATTCGGTGTCGAAGCCAATGCGGACAAGCTTGGTGTCGGTGCCGCGACCGCCGTCGGCGGAGCCGTTGCCGCCCATGCCGCGATCAGCGCGCTCAAAGCTGCCCAGCGCAAAACCCAATCCGAGGAGGCATAAGAATGACCGTAACTCCGAACGGTTTCGATCTCGACAACACGGGTCGCCGCATCGTCGTTGACCCCGTGACCCGCATCGAAGGTCACATGCGCTGTGAAGTGAATGTCGATGAAAACGGTGTGATCCGCAACGCAGTCTCCACGGGCACGATGTGGCGCGGCCTCGAGGTGATCCTCAAGGGCCGTGACCCGCGTGACGCTTGGGCCTTTACCGAGCGGATCTGTGGCGTTTGCACGGGAACGCACGCGCTCACCTCTGTGCGTGCGGTAGAAGATGCGCTCGGCATCTCGATCCCCGACAACGCGAACTCGATCCGCAATATGATGCAGTTGAACCTGCAAATCCATGACCACGTCGTGCATTTTTACCACCTACACGCGCTCGATTGGGTGAATCCTGTCAACGCGCTTCGTGCCGACCCCAAAGCGACATCGGAGCTTCAACAGGCTGTAAGCCCCTCGCACCCGCTCTCTTCGCCCGGCTATTTCCGCGATGTGCAGAACCGGCTCAAGAAGTTTGTCGAAAGCGGCCAGCTCGGACTTTTCAAGAACGGCTATTGGGACAACCCCGCCTATAAATTACCGCCCGAAGCGGACCTTATGGCGACCACGCACTATCTTGAAGCGCTCGATCTGCAGAAGGAAATCGTCAAGGTCCATACGATCTTCGGCGGCAAGAACCCGCATCCGAACTGGCTTGTGGGCGGTGTGCCCTGTCCGATCAATGTGCACGGCGTGGGCGCTGTCGGCGCGATCAACATGGAGCGCCTCAACCTCGTCAGCTCGATCATCGACAAATGCATCGAGTTCAATCGCAACGTCTATCTTCCTGACGTCAAGGCCATCGGCGGGTTCTACAAGAACTGGCTCTATGGCGGCGGGCTCTCTTCACAGGCTTGTCTTGCCTATGGCGACATTCCCGAGAACCCGAACGATTTCTCGCCCGAGCAGCTTCACCTGCCGCGCGGCGCGATCATCAATGGCAACCTGAACGAAGTGCATGACGTTGATCCGCGCGATCCCGAGCAGATTCAGGAATACGTCGATCACTCGTGGTATGAGTACGGCGAACCTGGCATGGGTCTTCACCCGTGGGATGGCGTCACCCAGCCCAAGTATGAACTTGGCCCGAACGCCAAGGGCACCAAGACCAACATCCTCGAACTCGACGAAGGTGCCAAATATTCGTGGATCAAGGCCCCCCGCTGGAAAGGCCACGCGATGGAAGTCGGTCCGTTGGCCCGCTATGTCGTCGGCTATGCCAAGGGTCACGAGGACATCAAGGATCAGGTCGACGGCTTCTTGCGCGACATGAACCTGCCGCTTGATGCGGTATTCTCGACGCTGGGTCGCACTGCGGCGCGCGCGCTCGAGTCCGAGTATTGCGGCCGCCTGCAAAAGCACTTCTTCGACAAGTTGATCACCAACATCAAGAACGGCGACAGCTCGACCGCAAACGTAGAGAAGTGGGACCCTTCGACTTGGCCCAAAGAAGCCAAGGGCGTCGGCATGACCGAAGCTCCGCGCGGTGCACTCGGTCACTGGATCAAGATCAAGGACGGCCGCATCGAGAATTATCAATGCGTTGTTCCGACCACTTGGAACGGCTCTCCGCGCGATACCGCGGGCAATATCGGCGCCTTCGAAGCCTCGCTCATGAACACGCCGATGGAGCGTCCCGACGAGCCCGTCGAAATCTTGCGCACGCTCCACAGCTTCGATCCGTGCCTTGCCTGTTCGACGCACGTCATGTCGCCCGACGGCGACGAGTTGACAACTGTTAAAGTTCGCTAAGGGAGGGGACAGATGTTTAAACGGACGATCGCAATTCTCGCACTGACCGCAGGGTCCGCGCAGGCGCACAGCGGCCACGGTGCCGCGAGCGAAGCCCATTGGTTGTCTCAGGGAGACCACATCGCCGTGGTGATCCTGAGCGCCATTGCTCTCAACCTTGGGGTGCAGCTGGTGTTTCGCCGGATCAAGGCGCTGCGCCACCGCGAAACCTGAGGGGATAGGAGATGGCCAATCAGTCTATCCATACCCCGAATCCCGATGTCGAAGTCCTTCGGTCGGCCCAACTGACCGGTGACGCGACGGCGGATGACATCGAAAGCATCCGCAAGCGCACTTCTGTCTATGTCTATGAGGTGCCCGTGCGCCTCTGGCACTGGGTCAACGCGCTTGCGATCATGGTGCTTTGCATCACGGGCTGGTTTATTGGAAGCCCGCCCCCCTCGATGCAGATCGCCGAAGCCACGCATCAGTTTGTCTTCGGCTATATCCGCTTCGCGCATTTTGCGGCGGGTATGATCCTTACCTTCGGGTTTCTCGGCCGCTTCTATTGGTCCTTTGTGGGCAACCATCACGCGCGCCAGCTCTTTCGCCTCCCCTTGTTGAACAAGCATTGGTGGTCCGAGATCTGGTTCGAGGTGCGCTGGTATCTCTTTCTCGAACGAGAGCCCAAGAAATACGTGGGCCACAACCCGCTTGCACAGGCTGCGATGTTCTTCTTCATGACCTTGGGGATCACCTTCATGATCGTGACGGGCTTTGCGCTCTATGCAGAAGGCGCGGGGCAGGGCAGTCTTCCCGATACGCTCTTCGGATGGCTGATCCCCTTGGTCGGCAACAGCCAGACGGTGCATTCGCTCCATCATCTGGGAATGTGGTCCATCGTGATCTTTGTGATCATCCATATCTATGTGGCGATCCGCGAAGACATCATGTCGCGTCAATCGATGGTCTCGACCATGATCTCCGGTCATCGAACTTTCAAAGACGACCGCCCCGAGTAACGGTCTATCCATAGGAAGTAGAAAAGGCGGGATCATCCCCGCCTTTTGTATTTTTGGATTCCAATTTACGATAAAAGTGAAAATTAACTTTTCAATTTTCCAATTTGCGTCATCATAAAATTACCAAAAATATGAAGCAAAATCATGGGTTTGAATTGTATCCCACGGTATCCACCTTTTTGCACCTTTGGCCAAAGTGAATCCCCTAAGATCGAATCCAGAACAGATTGGAAAGTTGACTTCCACTTTCGCAGCTTGGGGAGGAGGCGAAAATGGCGCCGCGCGTGCTTATTCTCGGTATCGGCAATGTGCTTTGGGCAGATGAGGGTTTTGGCGTGCGCTGCGTCGAACGGCTTGCCGAAACCAAAGTATTTCCCGACAACGTCCAGCTTCTCGATGGGGGCACTCAGGGGCTCTATCTTCTTCCGTTTCTTGAAGAGGCCGACGTTTTGGTGGTGTTCGATGCTGTCGACTACGGCCTCGAACCCGGAACGCTCAAACTTGTGAAGGATGAAGACGTGCCCGCCTTTATGGGGGCGAAAAAGATGAGCCTTCACCAAACCGGTTTTCAGGACGTTATCGCAACCGCCCAACTCATGGGATACTGTCCCGACCGACTTTTTCTGATCGGCTGTCAGCCCGAAGAGCTCGAAGACTACGGCGGCGGCTTGCGCGAAGTCGTCGCAGCCCAGATCGACCCCGCGATCCAAGAGGCGCTGGTCTATCTCCAAGACTTCGGAATCGTTCCGACCGATGGTGTCGGCGACCAGAGCAATCTTGCCGATAAATCGATCCTGCGGAGCGCCTACGAAGAAGGCCGCCCGTCCGAACACGAAGCCTGTCGCAGCGGCGACGACCGCTTCTTCCCGAAGGCAGTGTAGGATGTGTGTCGGTGTGCCCCTTCGCATTCTCTCGGTGGACGGCATTGCCGCCCGCGCCACCGATGGCACGCACGAAGAGCTGATCGATCTGTCGCTGGTGGGGGAGGTTCCCGTCGGCACTTGGGTGCTCGGATTTCTGGGCACCGCCCGAGAGGTCATCATTCAGGACGAAGCCGAAAAGATCGGCAAAGCATTGAATGGCTTGCGCAGCCTGATGAACGGGGGCGAGCTCGGCGCCGCCTTTGATGATCTCGAACAGCGCGCACCGCAATTACCGCCGCATCTTCAAGCGGCCTTGGACAAAGGGGAGACAATAGCATGACGCACCCGCTCGTTTCGCGGCTCAGCACTGAATTCGGCTGGGCATCGCTCTACAGCCGCAATGATTTGATCGAGTTCACATCACGTCCGGGCGTGCATGTGGCCTTTGTCCCTGGGGACGCCGCCCGCAATCTGGAAACCCCCGATCTTGCGGTGATCCTTCCCGAGATCAAACAGGCGTTTCAAGGCAAGTTCGATTGCGCCGTCATCGGTGATGCGATCGAAACCGCCGTGCGAGAAGATACGGGCGTCCTTAAAACCCCGAGCCTGATTTTCTATCGCGACGGCCAGTTTCTCGCGGGGATTCCGCGTGTCCGTGACTGGGACGAATACATGAGCCGTATCACGCAAATTCTTGCCCAACCTGCTGCAGCTTAAGGACCCAAAACGATGGTAAGTAACTTTCATCTCCCACCCGTCGGCTATGGCCCCGGTTCGCAACCTCCCGAAGAGGATGGCAAAGAGCTCGAATATCTCCCGATGCCACAGGACATGCGCGCCTATTCCGCGCATATCCCCTTTGTCGAAGCCACTGACGCATTGACCCCCGCGCTCGATCTCCTGCGCGAGATCGCCGCCGCTTCCATTGCGAGCGGCAAAGGCGGCCAAAATCGGGTCTTCGATCTTTCGGGTCTCGATCGTGCCAACCGCGCCTTGATCACTGAAACCATGGGCGAAGGCGAAGTCTCGATCAAAATCCACGATATTCCCGCAATCGCCGTGCAAGAGAGCGTCTTTGCAGGGGTCTGGGTTCTCAAATCCGCCAATAGTGACGAGATCGAAGTCGGACCGGTGCCCGCCAAAGTCTTCGAACGAGCGTTCAAATCGCGCAAGCCCGCGACCCTTGCGCTCACTGAACGCTTTCCGGGTGTGTTGAACGCTCCCTCCTTGGTCGTGGAGCTTGCAGACAAATCCAAAAACTACGCCGGTGGTGACGAACCCTATGTTGTGAACCTGACGCTTCTGCCGCATACGGAGCAGGATCTTGTCTGGTTGGAAACCGCGATGGGGCTTGGATCGGTCGATATCCTGTCTCGCGGATACGGCAATTGCCGCGTCACGGCCTCGGCGCTCGATCATGTCTGGCGTGTCCAATTCTTCAACTCCATGGATACGCTGATCCTCGATACGTTCGAAGTCACCGCCGTGCCCGAAGTCGCCCTCGCCGCCGCCGAAGACCTTGTGGAAAGCGGCGAGCGCATCATCGAGGTGCTGGAGGCCATTCGATGAGCGGTTTCGAAGGCTCATATCTTGGGGCGAACGACAAGATCAGCCCACGCGCCATCATGGAGTGCAAGATCTGTTGGACACCCTACGATCCGGCCGAGGGCGATGATACGCGCCAAGTGCTCCCTGGCACGCCGTTCATCGCCCTCCCCGACGACTGGTCCTGTCCCAATTGCGATGCACCGAAAGAGCAATTCCTTGTTTCGGAAGATCCCGGATCGGACGCCATGCAACAGGCCGCTTGGCTTGCCGCCCGCACCGAAGCGCTTGTCACCGATTTCACCGAGGTTTGGCATGCCAAGATGCGGGATGTGCCGATTGTCAACAAACTACTGCACGTGCAGGCGGTCGGCTTCGACCTTTATCAGGGCCGTCCTTTGGGTGTCCTTCTCAGCCCTTGGTTCATGAACCTTATCCTTCTGCCTGCCGAGGGTGAGGACTGGTCCGATCTTCAGCCGGGAGCCAAGGAGTACATCACATTTGCTTCAGGTCAATACGAGTTCATCCACAACAAAAGGGACATGACGGGGGGCTACAAAGCCTGCTCTTTATTCTCGCCGATGAATGATTTCCGCTCGCAAGCCCAGGCCGTCGAAGTGGCCCGCGCCGTTCTTGTCGCCCTGTTTCAGGAGGAGCATCGCGCCGAAACGGACCGTTCCGCCGAAATCCGCGCCGCGCGCGAGGCAGAGCTTGAAGCCGTGACCGAAGCGGAAGCGGAAGAGGATGCTGAAGCCGCCCTGATCATCGAGGCACCGACCCGCCGTCAAGTTTTGACCGCAGGACTATCGGGGGAGCAGGGCTGATGCTCGATCACGCAGGTTATGCCATCCACACAAGCAAGGGTCTGTCCGAAGAGGCAGGACGGCACGTGCTCGGCATGGCCCCGCGTGAGGCATGCGACACTCTCGGGCGGGTGTTCAATCTGTGTAAACAGGCCCAGATCATGGCCGCCGAATATGCGCTGGGTCTTGCCCCGAGCGGCACAGAAGATCGGCTTTGGGCCGATATCCGCAAAGACCACATCTTTGCGCTTTCCCTAAAACTTACCAAAACGTTTGAATTGGATTCTCTTGGGCTTTCGGTCGAAACTCTATTGCCCAGCGGCTTGCCCGCCACGCCCGACGACTTCGAAGCTTTTCTGGCGTCGGGCAACGGCGCGGCTGCCCTTTTGCAACGGATCGACGGGCTTTTCCCGTATGGGGTTGGCACTGCCGACCTTGCCCTGGTGGATGCGCCCAGAGCAATCCGCAAGACCGCTTGCGAAAACTCGGTCGCAGCGCGTCAGGCGCACCATCCCGTGATGGAGCATATCGCCCGCACGCGCGGCAAAGGTCCGCTTTGGCGTGTCTTTGCCCGCCTCGTGGATTTGTGCTGTGATCTTCCGCCGCCGAGGCTGCACCAAGGCGTCGCTCTGGTTCCTGCCGCACGCGGGCTTTATGCCGTGCGCGGCGAGGTGCAAAACGGCTTCGTGACGAAACTCGAGCGTGTCACCCCGACAGATCATTTGCTCGCCAAAGACGGGGTCCTCGAGCAAAGTCTTCGGACCTTGCCCGCAGATCACTTGAACCTTGCCACGGCATTGGTTGATAGTCTCGATCCATGCCAGCCCGTCCAAATCACAGGAGCGCTCCAACATGCATGAGATGTCCCTCTGCGAAGGTATCCGCACTGTGATCGAAGATCAGGCGCGGCAACATGCGGTCGGCAAGGTCAAGCGCGTGCGCCTTGAAATCGGCCGCTTTTCAGGCGTTGAAAAGCCGGCTCTCGAATTTGCTTTCGATGTCGTGATGCGTGGCTCGGTGGCCGAAGGTGCGCACCTCGAGATGATCGATTTGCCGGGCAGGGCGATGTGCTACGATTGTATCAAAGAAGTGGAAATCGCCGAACGGCTCGACCCTTGTCCCGACTGTGGCGGCGGTAAACTGATGCCCGTGGGCGGCGATGAATTGCGGATCAAATATTTGGAGGTGGTATGAATGTGTAGCGTTTGCGGGTGCGGAACGTCATCGGTCGAGGGGCATGATCACCATGATCACCACCATCATCATCACGACCACGATCATCATCACCATCACGGTCATGGAGATATCCATTTCGGTCAAGGACCCGCTGGCGTTGCCGTTGCGGGCATGAGTCAGGAACGCCTGATCGAGATCGAGACAGGTATCCTCGCCAAGAACGACCGCTATGCCGCTGCCAATCGGGGCGTTCTGGGGCATCTCGAAACCTTTGCGATCAACCTTGTTTCTTCTCCGGGATCGGGCAAGACGACACTCCTGTGTAAAACGATCGAGGCGCTGGGCGACCAGCCGCTGGCCGTAATCGAAGGCGATCAGCAAACCGCCAATGACGCCGACCGTATTCGCGCCACAGGAGCGCGCGCCATTCAGGTGAACACAGGCAAAGGCTGTCATCTTGACGCGCATATGGTCGGCCACGCGATGGAGCATCTGGAGCTCGCCAGCGGATCTATGCTGTTCATCGAGAACGTCGGCAACCTCGTTTGTCCCGCAGGGTTCGACCTCGGCGAGGATTGCAAGGTCGCCATCCTGAGCGTGACCGAAGGCGAAGACAAACCGCTCAAATATCCCGATATGTTCACGGCCTCGCGTCTTGCCGTCCTCAACAAGGTGGACCTTGCCCCCTACTGCGATGTCGATCTGGAGCTTTACGAGGCGAATCTGCGCCGCGTGAACCCCAAGATCGAAATTCTCCGTGTTTCTGCCCGTACGGGCGAGGGGATGGAGGCATGGCTCGACTGGCTCAAGTCCAATCTTGCGCAGAAATCGAAAACGGTGGCGGCAGAGTAACCCATGGCCGACACCCTCCCCACCATTCTGCTCGTCGATGATGAAGAGCATTCCCTCGCCGCCATGCGCATGGCGCTAGAAGATGCTTTCGACTGCCTGACCGCAAACAGCGCGGATGCGGCAATGGCCTTGATGGAAGACAACTTCGTGCAGGTGATCTTTTGCGATCAGCGCATGCCAAACAAGACAGGGGTCGAGTTCCTGAGCGAAGTGCGGAACCGCTGGCCCGATACGGTGCGGATCATCATCACGGGCTATACCGAAACCAACGATATGATCTCGGCGATCAATGACGCGGGAATCTATCAATTCCTGACCAAGCCTTGGCACCCCGATCAACTTATGATGACCGCTAAAAACGCGGCTGATCTCTTCCGTCTCAATCGCGACCATGAGCGTATGTCTCTGGAAATGCGGTATTTGTCGCGCACGGTCGAAACCAAGCTCGAAGAACAGCGCAAAGCGCTTCGCGAGGGCATGGGGTTCGAAAACGTGATGCGCGCGCCAAACTCGCCGCTCAATGCCGTGATCGCCCAAGCCCGCCAATTCGCGAGTTTCAACGTCCCCGTCCTTATCATCGGAGAGTCGGGGACGGGTAAAACCGCGCTCGCCCGCGCAATGCATTATTCATCGCTCCGCTCGGAAAAACCGTTCTACGAGATCAATTGCCTGAGCGCCGATGACGACATTCTCGAAATCGAGCTCTTCGGCGCAAAGCGGGGTGCCATCGCGGGGCTTCAATCGAACAAGGCGGGTCTTTTGCAAAAGGCGGATCGTGGCACGATATTTATCAACGGCATTTCCGAACTTTCCCCGCGCCTCCAGCTTGAGCTTTGCCGCGTTGCGACCGATGGCATGTTCCGCCCCGTCGGAAGCCACGAGATGGTGCGCACCGATGTGCGGATCATTGCGGGTTCGGATCGTGATCTGCGGATTGCTGTGAACGATGGCCGCTTCCGCTCCGATCTCTATTATGCGCTCGCCCGCACCACGCTGCATGTGCTGCCGCTTCGGTCCCGCACCGAGGATCTCGCTCTCTTGGCCCAGAATTTCCTCTTCGAGGCCGCCCGCATTCACGGTAAGCCCGTTCATGGTCTTTCGGACGATGCGATCCAGTTTTTGGCGGGCTATGACTGGCCCGGCAACCTGCGAGAGCTTGAAAACGAAGTGACCCGGATGCTGATCTTTTCACAGGACCCGATCCTTGGGCCTGAACTCATCAGCCGTCACATACTTCAGGCAAGCCCGATCTCAGACCGGTCCGACAGCTCGCTCGACATGGTTCTCGCCTCCGAAGGCACGCTCAAGGATCGGGTAGAAGAGGTCGAGATGCGCATTCTTCGCGAAACGCTCACCCGCTTGAAATGGAACAAGAGCCGCGCTGCGACCGAGCTTGGCCTAAGCCGTGTCGGTCTTCGGGCCAAGATTGATCGCTATGGCATAATTGAACCCAGTCGCGCTTGCGGCGATGCGTCGGAGGATTAAGGGATGTGTCTAGGAATTCCGGGTCAGATTGTGGCCCTTACCGACCCGAGCCGCATGATGGCCATGGCCGAGGTTTCGGGCGTCCGGCGCGAGGTGAACATCGCCCCGATCGTGACCGGCAACCTAGAGGATGTCGTCGGCAAATGGGCCTTGATCCACGTAGGCTTTGCCATGGCCGAGATCGACGAGGAAGAAGCCGCCAAAACACTCGAAGCGCTTCGCGGTCTGGGCGAAGCCCAAGAAACGCTCGAGGCGATGGCCGCAGGTGACGCCGCATTGGAGGGCCGCGCATGAAATACGCCGAGGAATTTCGCGACCCCAAAGCCGCCAAGGCGCTCCTGAACGAGATTGCCAAACTCGTGAGCGAGATCGGCGCCACCAAGGAAAAGCCCGTCCACATCATGGAAATCTGCGGCGGCCACACGCATGCGATTTTCCGCTACGGCCTTGATAAACTCACCCCCGACGGGATCGAGTTCATCCACGGCCCGGGGTGTCCCGTCTGCGTTCTCCCCATGAGCCGCGTAGATGAATGTGTGACACTCGCCGAGCGTCCCGAAGTGATCTTTACCACCTTTGGCGATGCGATGCGTGTTCCAGGTCGGCGCAAATCGCTTCTTCAGGCCAAGGCGGATGGCGCGGACATCCGTATGGTCTATTCCCCTCTCGATGCGCTCGAGCTTGCCCGCCGCAACCCTGAACGCGAGGTGGTCTTTTTCGGTCTCGGGTTCGAAACCACCACACCTTCGACCGCGCTGTCGATCCAGCAGGCCGCGCGCGAGGGTCTCACGAACTTCAGCGTCTTTTGCAACCACATCACGGTTCCCCCGCCGATCAAGGCGCTTCTCGACGATCCGCATATGATCCTCGACGGGTTCGTCGGGCCGGGACATGTGTCCATGGTGATCGGCGTGCATCCCTATGACTTTATCGCAGAGGAGTATGGCAAACCCATCGTGGTTGCAGGCTTCGAACCGCTCGATCTTTTGCAATCGGTGGTGATGGTGCTCCTTCAAATCCGCGATGGCCGCGCCGAGGTCGAAAACCAGTATTCCCGCATTGTCCCCGAGCACGGTAACCCTGTCTCGCTCGCGGCGATCGAGGATGTCTACGAACGCCGCCCAAGCTTTGAATGGCGCGGTCTTGGCGAGATCGAGGAAAGCGGCCTTCGCATCCGCGAAAAATACGCAGCCTTCGATGCCGAGGCAAAATTCGAAATCGGCTACGGAGCAGGTCCCCGCGAAACTGCCGAGGCTGAAGGCTGTGAATGCGGCGCGGTCATGACGGGCCGTCTCAAGCCCGTCCAATGCCCGCAATTCGGTCGCGGCTGCACACCCGAAATGCCGCTGGGCGCGCTCATGGTAAGCTCCGAAGGCGCTTGTGCGGCCTATTACCAATATGGCGGCGCGCGCGCCGTGGAGCCTGCGGAATGAACATGATGAATCGAATGAAGCATGACCGCGTCACGCTCGCCCACGGCGGCGGCGGCAAGGCCATGCGCGATCTGATCGAGGATGTTTTCACCTCGGTCTTTCAGCCCGAAAGCATGGAAGATCAGGCGCGTCTTATGACCGATGCGCTTTTGGAAAAGGGCGCGCGTCTTGCCTTTACCACCGACAGTTTTGTCGTCGATCCCGTCGAATTTCCAGGTGGCGACATCGGCAAAATCGCCGTCTGCGGCACGGTCAACGATCTTGCCGTCGGGGGCGCGACCCCGCTCTGGCTTTCGGCGGCGTTCATCATCGAAGAGGGCACCGAGGTCGCGCTTTTGCGCCGTATCGTCGCCTCGATGAAGGCCGAAGCCGACAAGGCGGGCATCCACATCGTCACGGGCGACACCAAGGTCGTCGGGCGCGGTAGCGCGGACAAGGTTTTCGTCACCACCTCGGGCGTCGGAGTGATCCCTGCGGGCCGTGAGCTCTGTGCGTCCAACATCCAAGCGGGTGACGTTGCGATCGTCAACGGCGTGCTTGGCGATCACGGCGCTGCGATCCTTGCGGCACGCGGGGACATGGCACTTTCCGCGGACATCGTTTCGGACTGTCAGGGTCTTGGCCATCTCATGGCCGCAGTGGCCGAGGCGTGCCCCGATCTGCGGGCGGCGCGGGACGCAACCCGAGGCGGCCTTGCCTCTTCGCTCAATGAAATGGCCGAAGCCGCTGGCCTCGCCATCGAAATCGAAGAGAGCCTTCTGCCAATTCGCACCGAGGTCAAAGGCATGTGCGAAATACTCGGGCTCGATCCGCTCTATCTCGCCAACGAAGGCACCTTAGTTCTCTTTGTTCCCGAAGCTCAAGCCGAAGCCGCGCTCGAGGCTATGCGCTCGACCGACGCGGGGCGTGGCGCCGTTGTCATCGGTCGGGCCAAATCGGGCGAGGCGGGCCGTGTCACGATGCGCACGCTCTTTGGCGGCGCGCGGATCGTCGACATGCTGGTGGGTGAACAGCTTCCGCGGATCTGCTGATTTTAGGCTGGCTTCAATCTGATTGAACGAAAGTGATGGGCTCCCCCTCTGTCGTCCTTACCTGAAAAGGGGTTAGATGCGGGCAACACGAGGGGAGATCACCATATGGACCGCTTCTACAACCGCGCCGACCTTTTGGCTTTTGCAAGATCGCTCTTGGTCAAAGAGGGTATGACCGAGGACAAGGCCGATGTCGTGTCCGAGCTTCTGGTCCAAACCGACGAGCTTGGCGTGACCACCCACGGCGTTTCCATGATCCCCTATTACATCCCTGAACTCCGCACGGGGAACATGACCACATCGGGCGAGGTCACGGTGCTGAGCGACCGTTCTGTCGCAATGGTTTGGGACGGCAATTACCTCCCCGGTCACTGGATCATGAAGCAAGCGCTCGACGACTGCATCGACAAAGCCAAAGCCAACGGCATGTCGGCGATGGCCATTCGGCGTAGCCATCACATCGGGTGTCTGTCGACCCTGACCCGCATCGCAGCGGACCAAGGCCTGATTTGCTACATCGCGACCTCTGACCCTTCGGGCAAATGGGTCGCGCCCTATGGCGGCGTTGATCCTGTGCTGACGCCGAACCCTTGGGCGGTCGGCTACCCGGCCAAGGATCACCCCGTTCTGATCGACACGTGTGCCTCGATCACCACCGTTTCCAAGGTGCGTGAATATGTGAACTCGGGCCGCCAATTCGATCACCAATGGATGCTTGACGGTGAGGGAAACCCGACCACCGATCCCAATGTGGTGAACCAAACGCCCAAAGGCACAATCCTTCCTGTTGGCGGTGCGGATCACGGTCACAAAGGCTTTGCCCAATCCCTCATGGTCGAAATGCTGACCCAAGCGCTTGCAGGCCATGGCCGCGTCGAAGCGCCGACCCGCTGGGGCGCGAATGTCTTTATCCAGGTGATCGACCCCGAGGCCTTTGGCGGCCTTGGTGCCTTTACCGATCAGGTCGAGCATCTTAACGCTCTCTGCCGTGCCAGCCGCCCCGCCAAGGGCTTTACCCGCGTCCGCGTGCCGGGTGACCGCGCCTCCGAGGCGCTGGCTCAGGTTGCAACCAAAGGCGTGCGCATCGTGGACGAGGTCTGGACCCGCCTCTCTGCCGCCGCGCTGGATGCAGGCGTCGAAATGCCGGAGCAGCGCAGCTAACATTAGCGTTGCTAAGCAAAAACCCCGATTTCCGCGTTCCAGCACTGGATTGATTAAGTCTTGCTTAATGATCTATTTCATTAATCAAGATCGACCTGTGCCGCGTCTTGAGGCAATTGTCCTGAAACGAATTCAGGAGGACCCCATGGCCGAGCTGCTCTCGCCCAAAGCGGGCAACAACGTGTCGCTCGAGCGCCGCGCATGGCAAATCCGCCGCAACGCGCTCTTAATGGGCGAGGTTCAGGGTCAAGGTTATATCGGTCAGGCCTTGGGCGTGGCTGACGTTCTTGCCGTATCCTACTTCCACGCCATGACCTATCGTGCCGAAGATCCCGAATGGGAGGGGCGCGACCGCTTTCTTCTCTCCATCGGGCATTATGCCATCGCGCTCTATGCCGCTTTGATCGAGGCGGGCATCCTCCCCGAGGACGAGATCGAGACTTATGGCATGGACGAAAGCCGTATGCCGATGTCGGGCATGGCAAGTTATACGCCCGGAATGGAGATCACCGGCGGCTCGCTCGGGCAGGGGCTCGGGATCGCGGTCGGCGTCGCGCTCGGTCTCAAGCGCAAGGACAACCCAGCATTTGTCTATAACCTTCTGAGCGACGGCGAGCTTGGCGAAGGCTCTACATGGGAGGCCGTGATGTCCGCCGTCCAGTGGAAGCTTGATAACCTCATCGCCATCGTCGATTTCAACGATCAGCAGGCAGACGGCAAGAGCACCGATGCTCTCGCCTTTGGCGACGAGGGCGCGAAATGGGCCGCTTTCGGCTGGTTCGCCCAAACCGTGGACGGCAACGATATCCACGCGGTGAAAGAGGCCTTTGACAAAGCACGCGCCGACACAAGCGCCCGCCCGCGCGTCATCATCTGCAACACCAAAATGTGCAAAGGCGTGCCCTTCCTCGAAGAACGCGACAAGACCCACTTTATCCGTGTCGAGGCCGATGAATGGGCCAAGGCCCTCGCGCATCTGGATCACGAGGTGCCCGCATGACCCAAGCCGTCTTTGGCGCAAACTCGCGCCGCCAATCCAAATATGTCGCCCGTGTCGCCGCCTCGCCCGATGCCCGCGTCGCAACCTCCGCGATGATTGCCTCTCTCGATGCCGAAGGACGCGAAACGGTGTCCGCGCCTTTCGGTCAGGCGCTCATCGACCTTGCCGCCAAGCGGAACGACATCGTGGGGCTGTCTGCCGACCTGTCGAAATATACCGACATGCATGTCTTTGCCGAAAAACACCCCGACCGCTTTTATCAGATGGGCATGGCCGAACAGCTCTTAATCTCTGCTGCGGCGGGCCTTGCCAAAGAGGGCTTCACGCCCTTTGCGACGACCTACGCGGTCTTCGCCTCGCGCCGCGCCTATGACTTCATCGCCATGGCGATTGCCGAGGAAAATCTCCCCGTCAAAATCGTCTGCGCCCTGCCTGGGCTGACCACGGGCTATGGCCCCAGCCACCAAGCGACCGAGGACATCGCGATCTTTCGCGGGTTGCCGAATATGACGATCATCGATCCCTGCGATGCCGAGGACGTCTATCAGGCGACCCATGCCATCGCGGATCACAACGGCCCCGTTTACATGCGCCTATTGCGTGGCAAGGTGCCGAATGTGCTGGGCGGATATGGCTACAAGTTCAAACTTGGCAAAGCCCAGCTGATCCACGACGGGGACGATGTGCTCTTCATTTCGTCGGGCTTCATGACCATGCGTACCATCGACGCCGCCAAAGCACTTGCCAAAGACGGTGTGAGCGCGGCGGTGCTCCATGTGCCCACGATCAAGCCCCTCGATCTCGAAACCATCGCGGCCCAAGCGCAGCGCAAAGGCCGCTTGGTCATCACCGCCGAAAACCACACGATTATGGGCGGTCTTGGTGAAGCCGTCGGCGCAGGTCTCATGCGCCAAGGCGTTTTTGTCCCGTTCAAATCCATCGCATTGCCCGACGAATTTCTGGATGCAGGCGCTTTGCCGACCCTGCACGATCAATACGGAATTTCGGTGGGCGGTATCGTCAATAGCGTCAAATCCTGGCTCTGAAGGAAAACAGAATGCAACTTCTCAAAGGTAAAACCGCAATCATTACCGGCGCCGCGTCCAAGCGCGGCCTCGGCAAGGCAACCGCCAAGCTCTTTGCCGAGCATGGCGCAAAAATCGCCATCTTTGATCTGAGCGCCGAAGCCGCTCAGGCCGCTGCCGCCGATCTTCCGGGGGAAGGCCACGTTGGTCTTGCCTGCAATGTCACCGACAAAGCGGAATGCGATGCCGCGTCTGCTGCTGTCATCGGCACCTTCGGTCAGGTCGATATCCTCGTCAATAACGCTGGCATCACCCAGCCGCTCAAGATCATGGAAATCGCGCCCGAGAACTATGACGCTGTGCTCGATGTGAACCTGCGCGGCACGCTCTACATGAGCCAAGCTCTGATCCCGCACATGAAGTCGCGTAAAACAGGCTCCATCGTGAACCTCTCGTCCGTCTCCGCCCAGCGCGGCGGCGGCATCTTCGGTGGCCCGCATTATTCTGCGGCCAAGGCGGGGATTCTTGGTCTCACCAAAGCGATGGCCCGCGAGCTTGCACCCTTCAACGTGCGTTCCAATGCGATCTGTCCGGGCTTTATCGCAACCGACATCACGGGCGGCGCTTTGACCCCCGAGATGATGACCATGATCCTCGAAGGCATTCCGATGGGTCGCGCAGGCGAGGCTTCGGATGTAGCAGGCTGCGCGCTCTTCCTCGCCTCCGAACTCTCTGCCTATGTCACGGGGTCCGAGGTTGACGTGAACGGCGGCTCGCTGATCCACTAAACCCGACTTGCCAATGAGAAGGGGCGCCCGAGAGCGCCCCTTTTTCGTTTAGACCTCGAGCAGCTTCTTCTGCTCTTCGCGGATTGCGAAAATATCGAGATCGTCTTTCACATCCACATCATCGAGCGTCACAACCTGATCCTTCTTGATCGGGCGCTTGAGCTTGATGTGGTGAGCAAGCCCGATGGGCAGCGCGTTCATCGGCACCGAAACCGAAGCAGGGATCGCCTTGGCCCAGACCTTGTAGCCGCCTTCACCGTCAAGGAACTCGCCTGCCGCGAAATCCCCCTTCGAGGTTGCGACGGCATCTGCGCGATAATGATCCGACGACCCCGTCGCTTCACCGCGCAGAACGGCCGACAGAACCGAGACGCTCGTCTCGAGCCCGATGAGATGGAATGGACGCCACATCGAACCATACCAACCCGATTTGTCGGTCAGCAAACCGTATTGCTGGAAACAGGCACGGGTGTATTCGTCGGGCGCTTTGAAGGTGACGAACATACCATATTGGATGTTGTTCTGAACCACACGGCCATCGGGCTCACGGCTCGCGGCAATGTCCACGATCCCGTTCTTTTCAAGCCGCCCGCCTTCCGAGACAGGTTTGAACACCGATGCCAGGTCATGAAGCCCCGACGGATGGAACCCGAGACCATCAACCGGACAATCCATGCCGGTGGCGTTCGCAACGGCTGCCATCTCGATGGCCGCCTTGGTGCCATCAGTGAACGAGTTATACATCTTCGGGTTAAAGTCGCCTGCGGCCACCTCTTCTTCGGTCCAGCCGAAATAGCCCCAAACGGTGTCGGGGGTGGAATAGCGATAAGAGGGTGCAAAATTCATACCCTTGCCCGCCGAGACCAACTCGAACCCGCAGGACTTCACCCAATCGACGAGCTCGCAGATCGCCGCAGGCTGATCCCCATAGGCCATCGAATAGATCACGCCCTTTTCACGCGCCCGCGCCGCGAGGTAGGGGCCGCACATCACGTCGGCTTCGACGTTCACCATGACTACATGCTTGCCCGCCTCAATGGCTGCCAGAGCATGGCGTGTGCCCGCAAGCGGGTGGCCGGTCGCTTCGATGATGCATTCGATGCCGTCGAAATCGAACAGATCCTGCGCGTTGTCGGTCACGAAAGTCTTGCCAGTGTCATAGGCATCGCCAAGCGATTTTGCGCTGTATTGGTCCTCTTCCCAATGGACGCGCTTGAGCGACTGGCGGGCCTTACCCTTGTCGAGGTCCGCAATGCCGACGACGTGATAGCCTTGAATATGCTTGGCCTGAGCAAGGATCATCGATCCAAACTTTCCCGCGCCGACAAGCCCGATCCGAACGGGTTTGCCTTCGGCAGCGCGAGCGGCAAGCATGTAAGAGAGGTTCATTTAAGTGACTCCATAAGATTCAAACAAAAGAAAACCCGCGGCCTTCGGGCTGCGGGTTGGGGGTTATCCTGAGGCGAGATCGAAATCCGTAACCTTCAGCTTGTGACGAGAGACGATCGCCTCCACATCGGCATTGTGATCGACGACCTGTTGCTCGATCCAACCGAGGAACGAGCGGACCGGCCGCCGTTGCAGGTTCCGTGCGGGACAGATCGCCCAATAGGCAGGAAAGCGCAGCACAGGCAAATCGGGGAACACAGGCACAAGCCGCCCGTCCGCCACCTCTTGCGCTGTCAGGGCAAGCGACTCGAGCACGATACCCGCTCCGTCAAGCGCCAGTTGGATCGCCATGCTGGACCGATCCATCAAAATGGACTGGCTCTTGGGCGAGACCGGAAGTTTGCTTTGATTGCACCAATCGTCCCAACGGCAGATGGCCCGCGCACTGTCGATCAGCCGCGCCTTGTCGATCATCTCCTGCGCCGTGCTCCCCTTGAGCTGACGGAAGTAATCGGGGCTACAAAGCGGCAGGATATGATCCGACAGGATCGGCTGTGCGTGATAGCCCGGCCAAATCCCGGTGCCATAGCGGATATCAAGCTCGATCGTCTCGCGGTCAAAGTCCGAAGGATCGGGCGCGGCATCCACATGGAGTTCGAGCGTCGGATGCTTGTCGAGAAAATCGGCCAGACGCGGGCCGAGCCAGCGCACGCCGAAACTCGGCGTGACCCGAAGATTGAGCCTGAGTGGTTCGTGCACACGGCCCAGATCGCGCTGCGCCTCCAAAAGGGCACGGATCGCCGACGAGGAGGTCTGGAAAAGCTGGTTCCCCTCAAAGGTAAGACGCACCGCCCGCCCGTCACGGCGAAAGAGTTTCACCCCAAGCTGTTGCTCCAGAAGTTTGATCTGCTGACTGACCGCCGAGGGTGAAACGCAAAGCTCTTCGGCGGCGCGGGTGATCGTGCCCCGCCGCGCCACCGACTCAAAATAAAGAAAGGCGTTCAGGTTCACAGTGCGTGACATACTCTTGCCTCCATGATCCCGAACCCCTGTTCTTACTTGGCTGCGACAGCGGTCTGACGCTGGTGGCCGAGCCCCTCGATCTCGAGCTCCATCACATCCCCGGGCTTGAGGAAGCGCTGCGGCTTCATGCCCATACCCACGCCCGACGGAGTGCCTGTCGCGATGATGTCACCGGGTTGCAATTCCATGAACTGGCTCATGTAGGAAATGATCTGGCGCACGGTGAAGATCATGTCGTTGGTGTTCGAGTCCTGAACCACCTCACCGTTAAGAGAAAGTTTAAGATCAAGCACCTGCGGATCGGGGATTTCATCCGGCGTGACAAGATACGGACCCGTCGGACCAAAGGTCGGCGCAGACTTGCCCTTGACCCACTGGCCACCGCGTTCGATCTGGAACGCCCGTTCGGACATATCGTTGATGATGCAATAGCCCGCCACGTAATCGAGAGCATCCTCTTCGCTCACATAGAGCGCGGTCTTGCCGATCACGACGCCAAGCTCGACCTCCCAGTCGGACTTTTCCGAATTGCGCGGAATGATCACGTCGTCATTGGGACCACAGAGCGCCGACGTCGCCTTGTTGAACATGATCGGTTCCGCAGGCACCGCCATGCCGCTTTCGGCGGCGTGTTTGGCATAGTTCAAACCGATGCAGAAAAAGTTTGGAACGCGGGCCACGCAACTTCCGTAACGGTCGATGTTCTCGACCACGGGTAGGGTGCTTTCATCAAGCGCGCGGATCCGTGCAATCGCCTCGAGCGAGATATTATCGCCCTCGAAATCGGGCACGACACCCGAAAGATCGCGCACTTTTCCGTCCGAGCCGAGCAGTCCCGGTTTTTCCTGACCCTTGGGGCCGAAACGAAGGAATTTCATTTATTCTCTCCGACTGAAGTTAATGTTTTACGTTCTTCGGCTTCTCGGTCCAGAGCGTTGGATACATCCCTAAAGAGATTGCCGAGGTGATTTTGGATGGCGTTCTTAACCGCCTCGGGATCACGCTTGAGCAAAGCATCGACAATCGCCCGATGCTCCCGAATGAGCCGTTTTCGGTTCGGATCAAGGCTCGCGGCAAGAAAACGCGCGCGCCAGAGCCGTTGGAGATAGGTGCGATATGTCTCGACAAGTGACGCGTTGTGCGAGGCTTTCACGACCGCGAGGTGAAAAGACATATCAATCTCGAACATGTCGATGGCGTCGGTGCTGTCGAATTGGGCGGCCATCGTTTCCGCAATCCCAGCAATCCGCCCGAGGTCGTCTTCGGTTGCATTCTTGCACGCAAGCTCGGCGGAAAGATTTTCTAAAACCACCAAGAGACGGATCTGGTCAGCGACCATCTGCTTGCTCTGATTCGCAACAATCGGGCTGCGAGAGGGGCGCAATTCGATCAGCCCCTCGTTCCCGAGAAGACGAATCGCCTCGCGCATCGGGGTTCGGCTGACCCCCATTTTGAAGGCAAAATCCCGTTCCTTTATCGCATCACCAGGACGCAGACGTCCGCGCAGAATGTCCTTGCGTAGTTCGTTCGCGATGCTGATCGACAGGTTTTCTTCCACGCTCCCTCGCCACGTGAGCTTTGTTTCCAAAGAGATGGGGCCGAGCTCCTCCTTCGCCCCTCATCCTGAAGCTAAGCTACAGCGCATTAAATGAATTTGGTATACCAAAATGTGTTGATTGTGTGGAGAATGGCCGCTAGCGTTTATTCCAGATGGTATACCATCGCGGAAAGCGCGTTTGAGGAAACGCAAAACGAAACGGTGGTTCACGGCCACCAAGGGAGGAAAAAACCTAATGAAACTTTCCAAGATTCTCATGACTGCAGGTGCTGCTGCGCTTCTCGCAGGTGCTGCATCGGCAGACCCGATCACCCTGCGTATCCAGACGCACTATGCAACCGAACACCCCACCGGCAAGCGTCTTGCCGAGTTTGTCGATGACGTTCAGACCATGTCGAACGGCGATATCACCATCGAGATGTTCTATTCGTCTTCGGTCGTTGCAACCACCGAAACCTTCGACGCTGCGATCAACGGCATTCTCGATTGCGACGCGACGGGCGGTGCCTATCAGACCGGCAAGAACCCCGCGTTCCAGTTCGTCGGCGACATCATGGGCGGCTATGACACTCCGTGGCAGCAGTATTCGTGGCTCTATCACGGTGACGGCTATGCCGCCGCTCAGGAGCTTTACAACGCCCAGAACATGCAGCTGATCGGCTGGTCGATCTACGGTCAGGAATCGCTCTCGTCCTCCAAGCCGCTCGCTGGCTTCGAAGACCTCAAGGGCTGGAAGTTCCGTTCGCCTCCGGGCATGGAAACCGAAATCTTCCAGGAACTCGGCGCATCGCCGATCGTGATGGACTTCACTGAAATCTTTACCGCTCTTGAAACCGGTATCATCGACGGTGCAGACGCTTCGGGTCTTGCAAACAACGTCGGTCTCGGCCTCTACGACATCGTCAAGCACGCAACCTATCCCGGCTTCCACTCGATGCCGTCGGACCACCTTGCTTGTAACCTCGACGTCTGGAACGGCATGACCGAAACCCAGCGCCGCATCATCGACACCGCATGGCAGAAGCTCGCCTTCCAGATCGCTCTCTACAACGAGAAAGCAAACTCGGAAGCAGCAGCGGCTCTGACCGAAGCAGGCGTGACCCTCTACAACTGGTCGGCCGAAGACCGCGCTGCCTTCCGTAAGGCTGCTCAGGTTGCTTGGGAAGACTGGGGCACCCGTTCGCCCGAAGCCGGCGCGATCCTCGAGAGCCACAAGACCTATCTCAAGGCCCTCGGCCTTCTGAACTAAGTCCGAAGACTTCGCGTCTTTGATTTTCGATGGCTCCCTGATCACGGGGGGCCATCTTCAAACTAAAACCAGACCTATCTGGTTTCGGGAGGGTTCATGGAAAAGGAAAGCGTTTGGCTCGGCTCGTTTCGCAAGCCGGTCCGTATGATCGCTATCGCATCGACCGCCGTATCCATCCTTGTTTACGCGTGGTTGGTCATTAACAAACTGTTTGTTGCTGACGCCCTTGGCATGCACGAGATGATCCGCCCCGAAGGGCATCCGATCGTCTCTGTGATGCTGATCAGTCTCTTGGTCGCCATCGTCTCGGCAGGTGTCTATCTTTCTGACGAAGTCGGAATGATCGAAGACAAACCCGATGGCTTTTTTGATATTTTCTCGCTCGTTATCTCGCGCATCGCGATGATCATGATCGCGATGATCGTGCTTGTGATGTTCTACGAAGTGGTGTCGCGCTACGTCTTCTCGCGGCCAACGCTCTGGGCAAACGAGCTTTCTTTGTGGATTGCGGCCTTCGTGCTTTTGTTCGCGGGGCTCTATGCCATGCAACAACGCAGCCACATCCGCATCTATGTCATCTACGACATGATGCCCCGCTGGATGCAAAAGACCGCGGACGTGATTTCGCTGGCTTTGCTCCTTGCCTTCACTTTTGCGCTGGTCTGGGGCGGCTATGCCGACGCCAAAACCCGTCTGTTGCGGATGGAGACCTTCGGTACCGCGTGGGACCCACCCATTCCGGGCGTGGTCAAGCCTGCAATCCTCATTCTTATCGTGCTCGTGTCCGTTCAGGCCATCTCGAACCTGATTGCCGACTGGAACAAAGAGCCCCACTCCGGTGGTGAAGAGGTCGATGAGACCGAGATCGAAATGATCCGCCGGACGCTGGAGGACTAAATGGAATTCCTAGAACTTTTCTCATGGATGAAGGTGGGCGACGTAGGCACGCTCAGCCTCGTCCTTCTGCTCGGCATGTTCGCGCTTCTTGCGATCGGTATGCCGCTCGGTTTTGCTTCGGCATTCCTTGCGGTCATGGTGCTCGTGATGAAATTCGGCCCCGAGCTTTTGTTCCGCGACTTCGGCAAAGGCCCGCTCTCGGTTCTGGGTCAGGCGGTCTATCGCCAGATGACGAACTATGTGCTGATCTCGGTGCCGCTCTTTATCTTTATGGCCGCCTTGCTCGAACGCTCGGGCATCGCCAAGGACATGTATAGCTCGCTCAATGTCTGGCTCAGCCGGATGCGCGGCGGTATCGCCATCGTGACCTCGATCATGGCGGTGATCATGGCGGCAATGTCGGGCATCATCGGCGGCGAAGTGGTTCTCTTGGGTCTCATTGCTCTGCCCCAGATGCTCCGTCTCGGCTATAACCAAAACCTCGCCATCGGCACGATCTGTGCGTCGGGCTCGCTCGGCACCATGATCCCGCCGTCGATCGTTCTGATCTTCTACGGCCTCGTGACCGAAACTTCGATCAAGGCGCTCTTTACCGCCTCGTTCCTGCCGGGCTTCATGCTGGCTTCGTTCTTCATCATCTACATCCTCGTGCGCACTCGCATGGATCATTCCCTTGCGCCGCTGCCGCCCGTCGATCCGACGGCGCCCGAGGGGCGTGAAAAGGGGCTGATGTTCCTTGGCTTTGTGTCCAAGTTCACGCTCTACGCCTCTGCCGCTCTGCTCGTCCGTGCACTTTTCTTCACGGTCATGGGCCAGAACAAAGTGATCGAAGGCGTTGATCCCATCGCGCTTGGCATGGTCTCCGACATTCCCTATCTCGTTGGTGCATTTGTGCTCTCCTTCGTCACGATGCGCTTTGTCGTCGGCAAGGAACGCGTGGACACGGGTTGGGAAATGGGCAAAGGCCTTGTGGCTCCGATCATCGTCATCGGCGTTGTGCTCGGCTCGATCTATATGGGCATCACGGGCATCACCGAAGCTGCGGGCATGGGCGTTGTCGCCGTGTTCGTGATCAGCCTTCTGCGCGGCGAGATGACCTTCCTCATCGTTTGGGACAGCTTGATGCGCACGCTCAAGTCCACGGGCACGATCATCTGGGTGACCATCGGGGCTTCGGCGCTTGCCGCCGCTTACACCCTTGCAGGGGGGCCGACCTATGTCGCCAACCTGATCGTTGCGGCGGATCTTCCCACGATGGGCATCATCCTCGTGATGATGGTGATCTTCCTGATCATGGGGATGTTCATGGACTGGATCGGCATCGTTCTTCTGATCATGCCCGTCTTCCTTCCGATCGTGCTCAAGCTTCCGGTCGAAGAAATCGGCGTCCTTGGCAACCTTGATCCCAAGCATGTCTCGATCTGGTTCGGCGTGGTGTTCTGTATGAACATGCAGGTGAGCTTCCTCTCACCGCCCTTCGGCCCCGCAGCCTTCTATCTCAAGTCTGTGGCTCCGGCGCATATCTCGCTGACCGACATCTTCCGCGGCTTCCTGCCCTTCATGGCACTTCAGCTGACCGCGCTCGGTGTGCTTCTGGTCTGGCCGCCGATCGTATCGATCTTCCTCTAGGATCACCCCAAGGGCCGGAGTGCAAACTTCGGCCCTTGTTCATTCGCAAGACCCCACCATAAAGACCGCCCGAGGCGCATGTGAGCACCGTCCTTCCCCGCGAAGAAAAAACCGCCTTTGGTGTCATGCTCATGGCGCTTGCGGTGGCCTTTTTCATCTGCATCGACACCTCGGCCAAATGGCTCGCCCTTGCGGGCTTTCCCGTCATCCAGATCGTTTTTGCCCGCTATGCAGGGCACATGATCTATTCCTTTATCTACTTCTTTCCCAAAGAAGGCTGGTCGATGTTCCGCTCGAACGCCCCCAAACGGCAGTTCTTGCGCTCGTCCTTCCTGCTCGGAAGCACCGCGATCAACTTCCTTGCGCTCAAGTATCTCCCCATCACTGTCACAACGACGATCCAGTTCGCCCAGCCCGTTCTGATCACTGTTCTCGCCATGCTCTTTCTGGGTGAAAAGGTCGGCATCCGCCGTTTCGCGGCCATTGTGGTCGGCTTCTTCGGGGTGGTCGTGGTGATCCAGCCGTGGGGCGCCGAGTTCCAGCCCGCCATGCTCCTGAGCCTTCTCGTGCTGGTGCTGGCCTCGCTCTATTTCATCATGACGCGGGCGCTTGCAGGGATCGAACTCAATGCCACGCAACAGGTCTGGTCCTCGACCCTTGCCGCTTTGGTCCTTCTGCCTTTTGCGATCCATGTTTGGGTTTGGCCGGAAACGCCGACACAGATCATCGTCTTCTGCATCATCGGGTTCTTCGGCGCGATGGGCCATATCCTTGCCACATGGGCAAGCCGTCTCGCTGGGGCATCGACCCTTGCCCCCGTCGTCTATACACAAGTCTTCTATGCAACGATTGTCGGCATCGTGCTCTTTGACACATGGCCCACGATCTGGACCGCCGTCGGGGCCGCGATCATCATCGGATCGGGTCTCTACATCTGGCAACGCGAGCGGATCAAAGCCCGACGCGCCCATTAAAAAAGGCCCCCGAAACGAGGGCCTTTCAATCGTTTCTATCGAAATTAACCGCGTCCGATAAACGGCATCCCCGACGCCATAACAGTCATGAACTGCACGTTGGTGCCGAGCGGCAGGCTCGCCATATGAAGCACCGACTCTGCCACATGCTTCACATCAATCACAGGCTCCACCGCGATTGACCCGTCCGCTTGCGGCACACCTTGAGTCATCGCATGGGCCATATCGGTGAGCGCATTGCCGATGTCGATCTGGCCGCAGTCTATGTTGAACTTGCGTCCATCAAGCGAGATCGTCCGTGTGAGGCCGAGCACCGCATGTTTGGACGCGGTATAGGGCGCAGACCCCCAACGCGGCACATAGGCCGACACCGATCCGTTGTTGATAATCCGACCGCCCTGTGGGTCCTGATGGCGCATAATGCCAAAGGCCGCACGCGCCGCGATAAAGGCCCCCACAACGTTAATGTCGATCAGCTTGCGGAAATCATCGACCGACAACTCGTCCACAGGAGCGCCTTTGACGCTCACACCCGCATTGTTGAAGATCGCATCAAGATGCCCCCAGTCCTTGGCGGCAGCGCCGAAAAGCTCGGCGACCTGCGCTTCGTCGGTCACATCGCATGGCATGACGCGGGCATTGGGGTTGCCACTCGCAGTTTCTTCGAGAGGCTCGACACGCCGCCCGACAAGCCCGACGCGCCAACCAGCGTCGAGAAACACTTTGGCGGTTGCACGCCCGACGCCGGACCCCGCTCCGGTGATGATGATCGTTTTCATATCAAAGTCCTTTCAGGGTCAGTGGTTGTCGCGCGGAAGATCACGCCCGACCTTCTGGTATGCGGTCGCAAGTTCGAGACAGCCGCCATCCGAAAGTTGGCCCACATGGGTGCGGTAAATTTCCTGCCACGGTGTCTGGTGCCGTATTTCGGGCGGCGTCCAAGCGTCGATCCGCGCCTGCCACTCCTCCTCGGGCACTTCGGCGTTCATAGTCGAAGTGTTCAGGTCGAGAAGAACCATGTCACCCGTCTTGAGATATGCCAACCCCCCGCCGACAACGCTCTCGGGCGAGGCATTGAGGATCGACGGGCTTTCCGATGTGCCCGACTGGCGGCCATCCCCCACCGTAGGAAGATGCTTGATCCCCTGTTTGATGATCGCATCCGGCGGCTGCATATTCACCACTTCGGCCGAACCGGGATATCCGACACAGCCGACGCCGCGAATGAAAAGGATCGTCTTTTCGTCGATCCCGAGCGAGGGATCATTGATGCGGTCATGATAATCCTCGGGTCCTTCGAAAACCACCGCGCGCGCACGGAACGTGCCTTCAGCGCCCGGTGTCGAAAGGAACCGTTCTTGGAAGTCCTTCGAGATCACCGAAGTCTTCATCAGAGCCGAGTCAAAGAGATTGCCCGACAGAACCTTGAAGCCTGCGTTTTTGCGCATCGGCTCGGCATAGGTCTTGATGACGTCGATGTCCTGGCTTTCCCAACCTTCGAGGTTCTCGCCCATCGTTTTGCCCGTCGCAGTCATCGCGCCGTCATGAATGCGCCCCGCCTTGCGCAGCTCGCCCATCACCGCAGGCACGCCGCCCGCGCGGAAAAAGCTCTCGCCAAGGTATTCGCCCGCAGGCTGCATGTTCACCAAGAGAGGCACATCGAATCCGACGGTCTCCCAGTCTTTAACGTTCAGCTCGACCCCGATGTGACGTGCTACAGCCTGAAGATGGGGCGGGGCGTTGGTCGAACCGCCGATGGCCGCGTTCACGACGATGGCGTTCTCGAAGGCTTCGCGGGTCATGATGTCCGAAGGCTTGAGGTCCTCGTAAACCATCTGCACGATCCGCTTGCCTGTCTCGTAAGCCATGGTCATGCGTTCGCGGAACGGGGCAGGGATCGCCGAGTTCCCCGTCAGTGACATGCCCAAAGCTTCGGCCATCGCGTTCATCGTGCTTGCCGTTCCCATCGTGTTACAATGGCCCAGCGACGGGGCCGAAGAACAAACGCGGCTGATGAATTCGTCGTAATCGATCTCTCCCTCGGCGAGGAGACGGCGGCTTTCCCAGACGATGGTGCCCGAGCCTGCGCGCTTGCCCTTCCACCAGCCGTCGAGCATCGGACCGCCGTTGAGCGCGATGGCGGGAATATCCACCGTCGCCGCCCCCATGAGCATCGCGGGCGTGGTCTTGTCACATCCCGTGGTCAGGACGACGCCGTCAATGGGATAACCGTGAAGCACTTCGACAAGGCTAAGATAGGCAAGGTTGCGGTCCAAAGCAGCGGTCGGACGTTTGCCTGTCTCTTGAATGGGGTGCACGGGGAATTCCATCGGAATACCGCCCGCCTCGCGGATACCGGCCTTGATTCGATCCATCAGGAAAACGTGGATCTTGTTGCAGGGGGCAATGTCGCTTCCTGTCTGCGCAATTCCGATGATCGGCCGCTCGCTCTGAAGCTCCTCACGCGAATAGGTGTGGTTTTGGTAGCGCTCGATATAAAGCGCGGTCATGCCCGGATTGTTCGGGTTATCGAACCATTCTTGCGAGCGGAACCGCTTGTTCGCGCGGGTGTCAGACATCAGAATCCTCCCAATGATGTGCCGAACACACTCCTCTGTGTTCAGGAGACTTGTGACACAATTCCAATTTGGTATACCAAATGCAAGGGCAATCATCGCCCGCGGGAGGAAGTTGGATGTTGAAATGCAATCGCGCGGCCTATGGCGCTGCGCTGTGCTTGTTCATGGCCGCACCCGCATTTGCTGAGATCGACATCGCGGCGGTAAAGTCCTGTTTCGCGGATAGATCGGCAAGCGGTGAACAGCTCTCTTGCATCGAAGCCGCCCAATCCGATTGTGCCGCTTTCCCCGCCGAAGCGATGAGCGCCGCGCTCCTGTGTTACACACAAACCAAGGACGCATGGTCCGCCGCCATCGGCAGTGAAATGGCCGCAGCCGCATCCACGATCTCTCAAGGCGATTTTGTCAAACTCCAGATCAACGCCAAATACGATCTGCTCGGCGCGCTTCAGGCCTGCGACCGCACAGAGGAGCTTGCCGTTGCCGCCTCGGACCTGCCTGCCGAAGTGATCGCCTTTTACAAGGCGGGGTGCCAGTCCACCTCGGTCGGCAATGTCTACATCGCGATTCTCACGCGCCTGAACGCCCTGAATTAAGCATCCCCCAAGGAGACGGACATGATCCAAGAACCGCGCCAGCTTACTCTCCGCAAAAGCTTCCCGAGGCCGACCAAAGCCCAGATCGACGCCTTTCGCGATGTCCCGACGGGGTTCGTCTGTGACGCAATGGACGGGCAGGGCGCACTTTCCAGCGAGATCAAAGCCATCGGTGATGGGCGCGATATCAAATGTCATGCGGTCGGCCCCGCAATCGTCGCCGACAACGGCCCCGCAGGAATTCTCGGCACAATGGGCGCGCTTCATATGCTCGAGGCGGGCGACATCGTGGTCGCCGCCGTGCATGGTCACAAGAACTGTTCCGCCTCGGGTGATCAATTCATGGGCATGCTCAAGAACAAAGGCGCGGCGGGGTTCGTCACCGATGGCGAAATGCGCGACTACGACGGCATTGTCGAGGTCGGCTTGCCCGCATGGTGCACGGGGCTCAGCCCCAATTCCCCCTATGCCACAGGTCCCGCTTGGGTCGGCTTCGGCGCCGTCGTCGGCGGTGTGCGTATCGAAAGCGGCGATCTGATCGTAGCCGATGTGAACGGCGTCGTCGTGGTGCCCTTTCCCAAGATCGACCATGTGATCGCCAAGCTCGCCGAAGTCAAAGCGCTCGAAGATGCGCTCGAGGCCAAGGTCAAATCGGGTTTTTGCACCATGGCCGCCATCGAAGAAATGCTCTCCGATGGCCGCGCGGTGTTGGTGGACGACTAGGCATTACATCATCCGATTGAACGCACTCTTTGCGCCTGCTGACTCTTGGGTCTTAAAGATCGAAGAGTTGTCAGGCGCGGGCGGCAAAGGCATCTCGACAGGCACTTGCTCTAACCGAGGCGTCAGGCATGGCTTGCCCGTGATCGTGCGGTCCTGAACATCCTCCCAGAATTTGCGCTGCCCGAGCGCATGGAAATAGCTCGACGCCCCAAGGATCGGCCAAGCATCCGCCTTGGCGCATTCATAGAAAAGGATGAACCTCGGGCGGTCGCTCACATTCGGCGCAGACCCGTGAAGAAGCCGTGAATGGTGCACCGTCATGCTTCCTGCCTTGCCCGTAAGCGTGACGATCTTGTCCTTCTCGAACAGGGGATCATCGGGATCGATCGCCCCTGCAAAAACGCCGTTCGCGCGGTGATCGAGAAGCGGCCCCTTATGCGTTTCGGGCACCACCATCAGCGGACCATTATCCTCGTCCACATCTTCAAGCATGAGCCCGAACGCCAAGAGATCATCGTTGGTGTGCGGGTAGAACATCCAGTCCTGATGCCACTCTACCGCGGC
>JALRIK010000079.1 GCA_023255435.1 Marivivens sp. | reverse complement strand
GATTGTGGACGCGAACCGCACCCGCAAGGATTTCCTTGCCGATCAGATCATCGCGAAGCGGCCGAAAGTCGTCGGCGTCCATCGCCTCGTGATGAAGGCAGGCTCGGACAACTACCGCCAATCCTCGATCCAAGGGATCATGAAGCGGATCAAGGCCAAGGGGATTGAGGTCATCGTCTATGAACCTGTGCTGACTGAGCCCGAATTCTTCAAATCCCGCGTGGTCAACGACCTTGCCGCGTTCAAAGCTGAAGCCGAGATCATCCTCGCCAACCGTCTCACAGACGAGATCCGCGATGTGGCGGACAAAGTCTTTACCCGCGATCTATTCGGAGCCGATTGATGCCCACTGCTCTTGTCACCGGCGCGGCCGGATTTATCGGGTTCTTTGCGGCGCAGCGTCTCTTGAAGGATGGTTACCGCGTTGTCGGGCTCGACTGCATGTCGGACTATTACGATGTCTCGCTCAAAGAGGCGCGGCTTGCACTTCTCGAGGCGAACCCCGACTTCCGCCATGTTTTCGGCAAGGTTGAAGACCCCGATCTCTTGATGTCCCTCTTCGAGGAGGAGCGCCCCGATGTGGTCATCCACCTCGCAGCCCAAGCGGGTGTGCGATATTCCATCGAGAACCCCCGCGCCTATATGGAAAGCAACCTGATCGGGACCTTCGAGCTTCTTGAAGCGGCCCGCGCCTTTCCGCCCCGCCATATGCTGCTTGCCTCGACCTCCTCGGCCTATGGCGCAAACACCGAGATGCCCTATCAGGAAACGCAAAAGGCCGACCATCAGGTGTCCTTCTATGCGGCGACCAAGAAATCGACCGAGAACATGGCGCATTCCTATGCCCATCTCTTTGACCTTCCGATCACGATGTTCCGCTTTTTCACGGTCTATGGTCCGTGGGGCCGCCCCGATATGGCGCCTTATAAGTTCACCAAGGCGATCCTCGCAGGCGAGACAATCGACGTCTATAACTACGGCGATATGAAGCGCGACTTCACCTATGTCGAAGACCTCGTCGAGGCGATCCGCCTGTTGATCGACGCGGTGCCCGTGCGCCCCGCGGACGGCGTTGCGCCTCAGGGCGACAGCCTCTCGCCCGTCGCGCCATGGCGGGTCGTGAACATCGGCAATTCGGACGCCGTGCAACTCACCGATTTCATCGAAGCAATCGAAGAAGCCACCGGCCTCAAAGCCACCCGCAACCTCATGCCGATGCAGGCCGGCGACGTGCCCGCCACATGGGCCGATGCCTCGCTCCTCAAATCGCTCACGGGCTATCAGCCGAAAACCAACGTCCGCGACGGGATGAAGGCATTCGTCAAATGGTATCGCGAATTCTACGGTAACTTGGGGCCCAAGGCCTAGCGCTTGCCGGGGATCACGAGGCTCGGGTCATAGCGCTCGCTCAGCCATTCGGGAAATGCGGTTCCACTTGCGAGATAATCGCGCTCGTAGGCGTCGATCACCTCGTCCAGCACCGCTTTGCGGCCCCTGCGGAAATGTAGATATTTCGCGCTGAGCTGGGCGCGGGCGTCGGCGATGGTGCCGCCCTTGTAGAGCACATAGAGTGCAGCCACGAGCCCCGTGCGATCCGCACCCGACTTGCAATGGAAGATGAGCGGCTTTTCCGCAGTTTCAATCGCTTCGATCACCGCTTGGACCTCGGCGCGAGTCGGTGCACGGTGCGAGTCAATCGGCACATCGAGAAGCGTCAGCCCAAGCTCCTTGCATAGCTCGACCTCGAAATAGTGTTGCGGCTGGCGCACCTCGCCCCGCAGGTTGATCACCGTTTGAAGCCCGTCGGCCGCATATTTGCGGAACCGCTTATCCGTCGGATGGTTGGTGCGCATCACGCCCGGAAAAATCTCGACTTCATTGGTCCAGATGTCGCGCAGAAACCCGTGGTCGATCCATTTTACGAAAAACCGCGCGCGCTCGATCTCGTGGGGCGCATAGGTTTCGGCCTCGAAGCTTTGATGCCATTTCGCTTCGCAGGCCTGACCGTGTTTATAGAGGGTCGAGACAAGGGCTTTGATCTGGTCCCAAAGGCTGCTTTGTGCCGCCCGCAACCGATAGGCCGCGACCGCTATGTCGGGGTCATAGGCGGTCTTGACCCAGGTGAGAAAATCCACGCCTTCGCCTGCCTCGGCGTATTGATCGAGCACTTCGTCAAGGACGCCCGTATGACCCTCGCGGATATGCAGGTATGCGGCCGAAAGCTGCTTGCGCGCCTCGTCGAGAGGGCGTTTCTCTTGTGTCAATTGCCAGATAGCCGCGACAAGCCCCGTGCGGTCCGCGCCCGATTTGCAATGGATCAACAGAGGCTTTTCCCAGTTCGGCATCTCTTCGATAAGGGCGACGAGTTGATCGCGGCTCGGAGCTTCACGCTGTGAAAATGGGCGATTGAGATAGGTGATCCCGCGCTCTTTGCACTCCCATGCGACAAGCTGAGACGGCGAGCGGTCGGAGTCGTTGCGCAGATCGACAATGGTTCTAAGGCCGAGCGGCTCCAACTCTGCGAACCGCGCGGGGTTCGGGTTGTTCGACCTGTAAACCCCTTGGGCGATTTCCCATTGATTGCGCCATTTGATCCGCAAAAACCCCGCATCCAGCCATTTGAGATAGGTTTCCGCCGAGGCGCGGTCTTGGGCGGTCTCGACACGATGGGTGAAACTGTTCTTCCAAGCGCGGATGGGATTGTAGGTCACGAGAAAGGTTCCGTTCAAAGAAGTCGTGGCGATAGCGCGTCAAAGCCGCACTTGATGACGCTTGCTATCGTGTTCTCCCCTTTGGTGCAATCAAGTGGTCCACTTGCATCCACAAAGCGCTGGCCTTTTCAGCGCTTTGCCGGAAAGATATGGCGGGTTCAGCCCATTTGCAGAAACCTGTCCAAGCGCAACGGAGTCCCATGGCGGTCACACTTCAAGATGTAGCCAAACGCGCGGGCGTGTCGAAATCGGCAGCCTCTCGCACCTTTACGGTTGGCGCGTCAGTTTCCAAAGCCACCCGCGCCAAGGTCGAGAAGGCCGCCGCAGAGCTTGGTTATACACCCAATGTGCTGGCCTCGAGCCTAACCACGGGGCGCACCAAGTTGATCGGTCTGATCTCGAACAACTTTACCAACCCCTATTTCCTCGAGATTTTCGACCGCTTTACCTTTTCGCTGCAAAAGGCGGGACTGCGCCCTTTGCTCGTGAACCTCTCGCACACCAAAGACGCCGCCGAAGCTTTGGACATGCTCAGGCAATATAGCGTCGACGGAGTGATCGTGGCGTCTTCGACGCTCCCCCCCGATTTTGCCGAGACCTTTCAAGGCGCGGGGCTTCCTCTTGTGCATGCCTTCGGTTGGTCGCGGCCATCGCCCGACACATATCTGGTCAGCATCGACAACATCGCGGCGGGGCGTTTCGCGGGCGAAGCCTTGGTCGCTCGCGGCTATGGATCAATCGGCTATATCGGCGGCCCCGAGACCGCAACGACGACCCAAGACCGACTTGCCGGCCTGAAAGACGCAGTGCAGCACCGATTTGCAAACGCATGCTTTGCCGAGGAATATTCCTTTCATGCGGGCCGTGCGGAAATGCAAAGTGTAATCGCGCGCGGCGAGGTGGCCGAGGCTTATTTTTGCGGCGATGACGTGATTGCCATCGGCGTGCTTAGCGCTTTGATCGACGCGGGCTACAAGGTCCCCGAGGATGTGGGCGTTCTGGGGCTTGATGATATGGAGATGGCGGGTTGGGCGAATATCGCGCTCTCCACCATACGTCAGCCGACCGAGGAGATTGTGGAAACGGCGGTTTCCCTGATGCAACAGGCCGTCAACAAAGAAGACGCGCCCGAGCGGACGCGTCTTCTTCCGTTTTCGTTGGTCGAGCGCGGAACACTGCGCCCGCTGCCCTAGCGGAACATCGGCGGGCGGGCATCCTTCCAGACGCCGTTTTCTTTGCCGCTTTCGGCGACCGCAAAAACCGCCGCCATGGAACGCAAGCCATCTTCGGCCTTCGGAAAGAGGTTGGCGGCAGGGTCCATCTCGCGGCCCTCTTTGCGCGCACGGATCGCTTCGGAGAGATCCAAGTATATGTTGGCAAAGGCCAGCGGCATGCCTTCGGCGTGACCGATGGTGACGCGGGTGCTACGGTCCGCCTCGGGGGAAAGGTTCGCCTCGCCGCGCTCGATCACTTCAAGACGCCCGCCAAGCGGCATGTAATAAAGCTGGTTCGGCTGTTCCTGCGCCCAGCGCAAACCGCCCTTTTCGCCAAAGACCTGAAGCGTGAGGCCATGCTGACGGCCAAGCGCAATGGACGAGGTCCAAAGCCGCCCAACAGTGCCACCATCAAAGCGAAGGTTGACCATTGCGTCATCCTCAAGCTCGCGCCCTGCCACGCAGGCCACGGTATCAGCCGAGAGTTTCTCGACCTCTTGGCCGAGAACGAAGCTCGCCATATGGAGCGCGTGGATGCCGCAGTCCGCAAATTGCGCGCTCACGCCTGCCTGTTTCGGGTCATAGCGCCAGCGCACGCGCGGATTGTCCATATCGGCCGCGTCTGAGTGGTGACAGTGCGCGAACTCGGCTTTGACCAGTCGAATTTTGCCAAGATCGCCGCGCTGCACCATCGCCCGCATGTGACGGACCAGCGAATAGCCCGTGTAGCCGTAATTCACGGCGCAGATATTTCCCGTCGACTTGGCCAGACGGACGATCTCTTCGCCCTCTTCCACAGTCATGGTCATCGGCTTTTCGCAAAGGACGTGAAAACCGGCTTCGAGAAAGGCCTTGGTGATCTCGAAATGGGTCGCGTTCGGGGTCGCTACGGTCACGAGGTCGATGCGATCCTCGCGGTTCCGTTCGCCTTCGAGCATCTCGCGCCAATCGCCATAGGAGCGATCCGCCGCAAGACCGAGGCGCTGACCATAGGCGCGGCCTTCGGCGGGGCGGTGATCCAATGCCCCCGCCGTGAATTCAAAGAGACCGTCCAGCCCAGCGCCAAGACGGTGTGCAGGTCCGATCTGGCTGCCTTCACCGCCGCCGATCATGCCCCAACGTAGTTTTCCCATTCTTCGGGTCCTTCTCAGTTAAATCCGATGGAGTATAGGTAGTCGCGGTTGGCCCGCGCATCATCGAGCGGGCTCACGTCCAGCGTCGGATCACAGTCCTGCTCGACCGTGCACCAGCCGTCAAAGCCGCTGTCGAGGAGCACTTGGCGCACCGCTTTGAAATCGACATCACCGCGTCCGAGGTTGCAAAAGATCCCCTGCCCGCAGGCCTTGTAGAAATCGGTGCGGTTCTCGACGACCTTGGCTTTGACTACGGGATCGATGTCCTTGAAGTGCATATAGCTAATGCGGCTCGCGTGACGCTTCATAAAGGCGACGGGGTCGAAGCCTGCATAGGAATGGTGCCCTGTATCGAAGCAAATCTTGAGAACATCCTCATCGACCTCGTCCAAAAGGCGCTCGAGCTCGGGTTCGAAGTCCATGAAGCCGCCCGCGTGGGCATGGATACTTACTGTCAGACCGTATTCCTCTCGGCCCATGCGCGCGACATAAGCGATCCTGTCGCGAAAGGCGGCCCATTCGGCCGCATCCATCTGCTCGGCCTCGTCTGCACGTCCTGCCGTCGGGGCGCGGCGCGGCGAAATGCTGTCGATGAGCACAAGATGTTTGGCCCCATGACTGGCAAGCGATTTGCACGTGCGCCCCGCCGCGTCGATCACATCGGCCCATTGCGAGCGGTCATGGAACGGCTTGAAGACCACCCCGCCGATCAACGTCAGAGCGAACTCGTCCAACGCATCACCGAGCATATTGGGGTCTTCGGGCATAAAGCCCACAGGGCCAAGCTCGATCCCGCGATAGCCTGCGGCGGCGCATTCCTCAAGCACCTTGCGCCAATGCGGATTGCGCGGATCATCCGCAAATTCGACACCCCAAGAACAGGGGGCATTTCCGATACGTATCGTCATCTCTTGACCTCTACCCATTGGCCGCTTTGTGATGAATCAAAGACCGCTTCCACCACCTCGGAAACCGCAAGCCCGTCGCGGAACGTCGGCCAAACAGGGGTGCCCGTTTCAATGGCGGTGAGAAAGTCCTTGGCTTCGATGATGATCTGGTCCTGATAGCCCGTTCCATGCCCCGGCCCGAGACAGAAGGGTTTGTAATCGGGGTGCTCTGGCCCCATCAGGATTTTGCGAAAACCGCGCTGCGCTTCGGGACCCTCGGCTTGATAGAGCCAAAGCGCGTTCTGATCTTCTTGATCAAAGCGGATTGCGCCTTTGGTTCCGAAAATCTCGTAGACATAGCCCATCTTGCGCCCTGTCGCGACGCGGCTTGAATAGATGTGACCCATTACGCCGTTTTCGAAACGACACATGATCTGGGCGTGATCATCGTTGGTCACTTCGCCGCCCGGACGGGTTTTGATCGTGGTCTCGCAGACCGCATTGACCCGAGCAATCGGACCCATGAGCGCCATGGCCGCATTGATTGGATGGGGCGCAAGATCACCCATGTTTCCCGTTCCGCGCCCATTGCACCGCCAGCTATAGGGCGTTTCGGGATCGGCGAGGAAATCTTCGGTATGTTCGCAGCGGAACCAGTTGATCTCGCCCAGCACACCCTCTGCGATGAGCTGGCGCGCGTATTGGGTGGCGGGCGTCCGAGCATAGTTGAAACCGACCATATTCGCCACGCCGCTTGCTTCGGCGGCGGCGGTCATGGCGCGGGCATCCTCGACGGTTTCGGCCAGCGGCTTTTCGCACAGAACAGGTTTGCCCAGCGCAAAGGCGGCTTCGGCAATCGGGCGATGGGTGTCTTGGGTCGAGGCGATGACAACCGCTTCGACCTTGGGATCGTTGACCAGCTCTTGCCAGTCCTTGGCCGCACGCGCAAAACCGTAGGCATCGCGATAGCGCTCGGCGCTTTCAAGCGAGGTGGCCGCAACCATTTCAAGCCTTGGGCGCAAGGCGGTGTTGAAGATCGCACCCACCGAGGACATCGCGACCGCATGGGCTTTACCCATATATCCCCCACCCACGATGCCAATCCCGATAGTCTTCATCGCCTACCCCTCGACTCATATTGCAACCGGTTGCAAAATTTGTAACTTTGCTCAAACAGGACCGCAACATCAATTTAGGGGTGGAGGGATGGCGGATCTCACACGGCTGCGCGGGCAGCGCTTTTTGATCATCGGACGGGCGGGGATGGATTTTTACGCCGATCCCCCCGGCACACTTCTTGAGGAAGCGACGCGCTTTACGACCGCTCTCGGCGGGTCGTCGGCGAATATTGCGGCGGGGCTGACGCGGCTCGGGTGCAAGGCGGCTTTGTTGACGCGGGTGTCCGACGATGCCGTCGGGCGGTTCTGCCTCAATCAGCTTGACCACTACGGCATCAACCGCCGTTTCGTTCGCACCGTGGGCGGCGAAGCTCGCAATTCGCTCGCCGTTGTCGAAACACGCCTCGAGAACACACAGTCGGTGATCTATCGCAACAATGCCGCCGATTTCGCCATGTGCGCCGAGGATGTGCGGGACCTTCCCTATGATGAGTTTTCCGCGCTTGTGACGACGGGCACCGTCCTTGCGGCCGAACCGTCACGCAGTGCGACATTCGACGCCTTCAAGCGTGCGCGTGACGCGGGCCTGCCGCTGATCTTCGACGTGGATTACCGCCCCTATAGCTGGGCCTCGGCAGAAGAGGCCTCAGAGGTCTATTCCAGAGCCGCCGCGCTTTGCGATGTGATCATCGGCAATGACGTTGAGTTCGGCTTTATGGCGGGGCAAGGCAAAGACGGCCTTGCGAAAGCGCGCGATCTGGTCCGCGAAGGCGCAGGCATCGTCGTCTATAAAATGGGCGAGCTTGGCGCGATCACGATCACCAAAGACAGCGAAACCCGAACAGGTATTTTCGCGACCGAGGCGCTCAAACCGACGGGCGCGGGGGACAGTTTCATGGCGGGTTTTCTCGCCGCTCTCGCTCAAGACCGCCCGCTTACGGAGGCGGTGATGCGCGGCTCGGCCGCGGCGGCGATGGTCGTCGCCCGCGTCGGCTGCGCCCCCGCCATGCCGACCCAAGACGAACTCGACCAGTTTATCGCTGGCGCGCAGATGCAGACCCCAACCTAGGAGGCCAAGATGCACATTCCGCCCTTTGACAACAAGAACAAGCCCATCGTCGATGTGGGTCATGACCTTGTCCCGCTCAATTATTTCAACATCGTCAAGCTCAAGGCAGGCGAGGTATTCGACTATCGGCTCGAGGGATACGAGACCTGCATTGTGCCTGCTACGGGCACCGTAACTGTTGAGACTGGTGGCGAGACCTTTGCCGATATTGGCAATCGCGGCGCAGATGTCTGGGACGGCGAGCCCGAGGGGGTCTATGTCCCCTCGAACACAGGCGCGCGGATCACCGCTCGCACAGATATCGAGGTTTTTGTCGCAGGTGCGAAGTTCGGCGAAACGCTCAAACCCTTTGCGGTGCGCGCCGCCGATCTCGACGTTGTGCAATACGGCTCGGACGACACGAAAACCCACCGCAAGATCAAGCACATCCTTGGGGCAGCCTATCACGACCGCGTCGGGCGGCTTCTGGTATCCGAGCTCTTCACCGTCGGCGCAGGCGGCTGGTCGGGCTTCCCCTCGCATAAACATGATACCGACCGCCTCCCCGAAGAGAGCCGTCATGACGAAACCTATAACTTCCGCTTCCGCCCCAACTACGGCTCGGGGCTCCAGATGCTCCAGCGCGTAGACAATGAACCAGGGGATGCCTATCACATCATGGATGGCTCAACGGTGCTGATCGACAAGGGCTATCATCCCTGCTGCGCCCTTCCCGGTTACGAGATGTATTACTTCACGATCCTCGGCGGTCTCAGCCAACGCTCGCTCAAGCAGTATTTCCAGCCGACGCACGCCGAGCAGCTTCACACGATCCCAGGCATTATGGACATGGTGGCCAAGTTCAAATGACCCGCGCCACGCTCTCCGAGGTTTTGACGCCCGCGCTGCGCGAGGGCTATGCCGTGGCTGGGTTCGTCTGTCTGGGATGGGAGGACACCCGCGCCTATCTGCGCGCCGCCGAGGCAGAGGGTCGCCCCGTGATCCTTCAGGTCGGACCGGGAGCGCGGGCGCACATGCCTCTCTCCGTCTGGGCGGAAATGCTCAAGGTTCTCGCGGATGAAGCTAGCGTTCCTGTGGTCAGCCATCTCGACCACGGCATGACCATTGCCGATTGCGAAGAGGCAATTGCGCTGGGGTTCACGTCGGTGATGTTCGACGGCTCCAAACTGCCCTTGGTCGAGAATATCGCAACGACCAAATACATCGCCGCGCTCGCCCATGCAAAAGGCATATCTTGCGAGGGCGAGATCGGCTATGTCGGCTATGCCAGCGGCGCCAGTTCCGAGGGCACCGATCCCGAGGAAGCCGCGCGTTTTGCCGCAGAGACGGGCGTCGATGCCATGGCCGTTTCGATCGGCAATGTTCACCTGCAAGAGGGACAGAACGCATCAATCGATCAGGCACGTCTTGACGCGATAGAGGCGTTGACCCAAACGCCCTTGGTCATCCATGGTGGATCGGGCATTCCATCCGCCGAGCGCCGACGCCTTGCCCGTCACAGCAACATCTGCAAATTCAACATCGGCACTGAACTGCGACAGGTCTTTGGCCGCGTGCTTCGCGCCAAGCTGGAGGCAGAACCCACGCTCTTTGACCGGATCGAGATCCTGCGCGCAGTCGAAGGCCCGCTTGAACAAGCAGCGCGCAAGATATTGCGGGAACTGGGTTAGGACCTAGAGCGTCAAACACTCGTGGACCAACCCGCGAAGCCAGCGATGGCCGAGCGAGTTTTCGGCGCGGCGGTGCCAATACATCATCAGCGGGATTTCGGGACGCTCCACCGCCAGAGGATGACGCGTGAAATTGCGCTGTCCCCCGAGCGCGTCGATGGTGTGGAACGGCAAGGTGCCGATCAGATCGCTTTCGTTCACCACATCGATCACTGCAGAAAAGGTCGGAACCGTCGCATGGATTTTCCGGCGACGCCCCATCTTAGCAAGGACTTGATCCATATCGTCCAACGTCCGCCCAGCGGGTGAAAAATGCACATGGGCAAGATCGCAGACCAGATCCACAGGGATCGGATCACCGTCCTTGATCCCTGCCGACACAAGGCGGTTGTGGCCGATGCGCGCGATATGCTGGAACTGGGTAGTGAAGAGATACTGCATCGACACCCACTTGGGCATGTCGACACGCGGCCAGAAGGCAAGATCGACTTTGCCGTTCTCAAGCTCGCCAAGTGTGGTGCCGAAGACCTGATCCACGAACACGATTTTGACGCTCGGCGCCTCGAGCCTCAACCGCTCGAGCAATTTCGGAAGCAAGAGCTGACTGAAAAAGTCGGAGCCCGAAAGCCAGAAGGTGCGGTCAAGCCGCGCGGGATCAAAGACCGATCCCAGCTCGAGCATCCCCGCCACTCCCGCAAGCGTTTGTTCCACTTGCGACCGAAGATCGAGCGCCACCTGCGTCGGTTCGAGCCTTTGGCCCGTCCGCACGAAAAGCGGATCACCGAATACCTCTCGCAAACGGCGCAATGACGCCGAAGCCGCAGGCTGGGTGACGCCAAGCCTCTCGGCGGCTTTGGTGACGGAGCCTTCGGCAAAGAGGGCCTGAAAGGTTTTCAAAAGGTTCAGATCAAAGGTGTTTATATTCATCAGGTTTATGAACGGTATAAAGAATAGAAGTTAGAATTATACCAGAGCATCACGCTAATCTGAAGTCACTCAAGACAAACGAGAAACATTCCTCATGGACGACGGGCTTTGGTCCGCCGCCCCGTGAGGCGACTTTGGAGGAACAACAATGCAAAACGGACGAACCGATACGGTGAACTGGAACGGCTCCAGCTACCGCACACTCCTAACGACAGAGGAAACCAACGGGGCGATGTCCATCGTGGATTCCACCACCCCTGCAGGCGAAGGCCCGCCGCGCCATGTGCACGCGAACGAGGACGAGGTATTCATCGTTCTGACGGGTGAAATCGAGATTTGGATCGAGGGCGAGACCCGCCGTTTGGGACCGAGCCAAGCAGGCTTTATTCCGCGCGGCAAAGAACACACTTTCCGCGTTTGCTCGGACACGCCCTCGCGCCATCTTGTCATTCTGACACCAGGCGGATTTGAAGGCTTTTTCTACGAGGCCGCAGACGGCGCGTTGCGCATCCCCGAAGATATGCCCGCGATCATGGAAGCGGCGGCGCGGCATCACCTCACCTTTACCGGTCCGCCGCTTGGCGCAGAGGGGTAAGGCTATGAATAAAACCGCATCCGCTTTCTTCGCCGTAGGTGCAGCCTTTGCGCTTATCGGCATGGCTTGGGGTATCCAGATGTCGGCGAGCGGCGACCACAGCCTGTCGCCCGCACATGGACATTTGAACCTGATCGGGTTTGTGGCCTCTTCGGTCTATGGCGCATTTTATGCGCTGAACCCGAATGCTGCATCGTCGGGCTTGGCTAAGATCCATCTCGGTTCCGCCATTGTCGGTGTTCTTCTCATCGTGCTTGGCATTGTGATGGCGATCACCCAGCAAGGCGAAACCTTTGCCAAGATCGGCTCGATTGTCGTCTTGCTTTCGATGCTGATCTTCTTTGTCCAGACGCTGCGGGCGTTCACCTGCGCGGCCTAATCAATCTGCCCGAGCCAAAGGCCACTGCCCATCATCCTGCGCACAAGCGCTGGTTGGCCCGAAATACCGAGCCGCGCGAAAATGGCCTTTGAGGCTGTTCGCGCGGTTTCTTCGGTCCAGCCGAGATTTGTCGCCGCCTCTTTTATGCTTGCACCATCGCAAAGCTGAATCGCAAGGCGCGCCTCGCTCTTGCTGATGCCGAAGTGCGCAGCGACGGTTTCGGGGGCAACATCTGCCGCGGGCCGCGCAACGTGAAGCGTGCCGAGGATCGTTTGATCCTGCCCTTGGGTGAGCATCAGTTCCGTCAGAGGCTCCCCCCCGATCACCGCCACATCCCGCGAGGTTCCCGCGAGAATATTTTGGAAAGCAGCGCGAAAGGCCTGCGCCGCGCCATCGTCGGCCAATTCGAACCGACGCCTCTCGGCAAGTCGCATGCCGCGCGCTTCTGCCCAAGCGCCCACCATCGAGGAATAGCTTTTAATAACGCCGCTCCGCTCGAACTGAACCCAGCCGATCCCCGATTGCATCGCAACGGAATCCGTGTGCTCCGCCTCGCGCCGTGCCTCTCGAAGACGAAGCCACATCTCGACCCCCTGCCCCAAGAACGGCGTCAGCGCCGAGAGGAGTTGGCCATCAACACTTCGAAAGTCTTTGAGATGCGCGCCACGGGTGATCCAAAGCGTCACAGTCGCCGCCTGATCAATCCGCACTTTGACCGCACGCAAAAACCCGTGCCGCCACTCGAAATTCGGGAGCCCGTCCTGATCATAGACCCGCTCGACCCGCAGTTTCAGCCGTAGGTCTGCGTCTACCTTCGGGGCGTCGCCGAACATGCGCGGCGTCTCGGCGTCGATGACAAGCGCCGCTCCATCCGCCTGCGTTATGGCGCGCAGCGTTTGCATAAACCCCGCCCAAGCCTCACCGTCCTCTGAGGCGTCGCCAGCAGAGGCAAAAAGAGCGCGGATCAGTTCGGTTTGATCGTCAAAACGGGCCATGGCGCAAGATACCTCCCATTTGGGAGGTTATCTAGTCCCCTCCTCGCGGTATCACCAACAAAAACCAAGACTGAAACGATTCGAGTATGACCCAGAAAACCCTGACCCACCTGCAACGCCTTGAGGCGGAGAGTATCCATATCCTGCGCGAAGTCGTCGCCGAGGCCGAAAACCCAGTGATGCTGTATTCGGTTGGCAAGGACTCGGCCGTTATGCTGCATTTGGCGAAAAAGGCGTTTTACCCTGCGCCGCCGCCCTTCCCGCTCCTACACGTCGAT
>JALRIK010000078.1 GCA_023255435.1 Marivivens sp. | reverse complement strand
AAGAGCCTTGCCTTCTTTGGCGAGGTCGTAAACGGCAGCAGCATAGCGTTTCGCGATGCCGATTGAGATCGAAGCTGGTTCGGACACGTCCACCCTTCCGATGTCTTGGGCCCTTTCCCACAATTCTTGCCAAAACAAAAACGGTAGCGATTGGGCAGCTTAAAAAGCCTCCGCAAAGCGGGGGCGTCTAAATCACGGGGGGATGTAGCAGAGGCTTTGGAATGGGGCAACCGCTTAGAGCACATGAAAACGACGTATTTTGCCTAAGTCTATGCCACGGTGCGTTCGCCACGGTTCAGTGCGTCAACTGGACGCGGGTTTTGACCCCGAAACGCTGCATACCATCGCATACTCTGCCCGAAAACACGAGAATCGTCCCCCGTGCGCGCTCAGGAATTGAGCGAAGAACTCAGGCCCGGATCAGCAACAGGGCGCGTGACTCCCTCGAGAACGCGAAGCGGTTTGCGGACCGCCTCTCCCAGCCCAGGGCGACGTGGCGCTGCGACCTGTTTGGAGACCTCGATCATCAGGACGCCGCCCGTATAGAAGAACGGCACACGCGGACCGACTTGCTCGAGCGCGCCTCCGAAACGTCGCCAAATTCTGCGCGTCGAAGGAGGTTGATAAAGCGTCGACACGGTGCGCTCGGTGACGAACCCGTGTTTGCGAAGCTGGTCCTCGAGCTGGCTTGGTGAATAGGGGCGACCAAAGCCGAAGGGTGTCAGGTCGGATCGGGACCAAAGGCCGGCGCGATTGGGCACGATGAACATCGCCCGCCCACCGGGACCAAGCACCCGCGAACTCTCTTCAAGGACCGCGGTCGGATTCTCGGATGTTTCGAAGCCGTGGAGCAGCACAAGCTTGTCCACCAAACCCGTCTCGAGCGGCCAGAGCGTTTCTTCGCAGAGCACCGACACGTTCGGCTGACCTGCGGGCCAAGGCATGACCCCTTGCGGCCCTGGCATAAGGCCGATGACCCGCCGCGCCGTTCCGAGATAGGGCCGCAGCAAAGGAACCGCGAAGCCGAAACCGACAACGGTTTGCCGATCCGCTTCGGGCCACATCGTTACGAGCTTGTCGCGAATGGCCTTCTGCGCGGCGCGCCCGATCGCGCTCCGATAATAGAAGTTGCGAAGATCATGAACGTCGAGATGCATCGGCGGCTTTCATCAAAGTCAACCAGACAATAAGCGAACTGAGTTTCGTTGCTACCCTTGGAACGCACTAAATTCGACATATTTTCGGAGATTAGGTCGACAGTCTTGAAAGGTCAGTCCAAACTTTGAACCTGAACGAGGGAGGGAACCGACATGACTCTAGAACTTGTAACCATCCCGTGCCTTGCGGACAACTATGCCTATTTGCTGCATGACAAAACAACGGATGAAACGATTTTGGTGGATGCTCCCGAAGCGGGGCCGATCCTTGCCGTTCTTGAAGCCCGCAACTGGATCTTGACCGACATCCTGCTCACGCATCACCATTATGACCATGTCGACGGGCTTGAACCGCTCCGCGAGAAATTCAGCCCGCGCGTTGTCGGCGCTCTGCGGGATACCGCACGCCTCCCGCGACTGGATCTTGCTTTGGGAGAAGGAGACGCCTTTGCCGCATGCGGCGAGGAAGTGTCCATCATCGAAGTCGACGGGCACACGGTCGGTCATATTGCATTTCATTTTCCCAAGAGCCGTTATCTTTTCTCGGGCGATAGCCTGATGTCGGCTGGCTGTGGACGCCTCTTCGAAGGCACACCGGAGCAGATGTGGGCATCTTTGCTCAAACTTCGCGCCCTGCCCGATCATACCCTCGTCTGTTCGGGACACGAATACACGCTGTCCAATCTCGGCTTTGCGCTTCACCTCGAGGAAAACAACCGACTGGTTGCGGCGCGCATGCGAGAAGCGGCCAAGCTGCGCGACGACGGCATCCCGACTGTTCCCGTTTCCATAGGTGTCGAGAAAGCGACCAACCCGTTTTTACGCTGTGATAACGAACAGTTCAAAACAGCGATCGGGATGAAACATTTGCCCGCAGTCGACGTTTTTCGCGAGATCAGGACTCGAAAAGACAATTTTTAAGCCGTCTCATTAGTCAAACTTGGTCGCTCAAAGGGCAATCACCAATAAAGTGATCCCGAAAGACCAAAAAGTCCTTGAAGGTTTCGTTTAGAAAGCAAACTTTAAAGGTATGAGGCCACGTTCGATCCGGGACACGTCCCGCATCGACCCCCGATTAGAGGAGCATGTCCAAGTGCCGTCATTTTCGAATTCGCTTGAGCAGTCAATTCACGCAGCTTTGGCACTGGCCAACTCGCGCCGTCATGAGCTTGCGACATTGGAGCATCTCCTTCTGGCCCTGATCGACGAGCCCGACGCTGCCCGCGTGATGCAGGCCTGCGCCGTTGACCTTGAAGAGTTGCGCCGCACCCTCGAGGAATACATCGACGACGATCTTTCGACCCTGATCACCGATGTCGAAGGCTCCGAAGCGGTTCCGACCGCGGCCTTCCAGCGTGTGATCCAGCGCGCCGCGATCCATGTCCAGTCTTCGGGCCGCTCCGAAGTGACGGGGGCCAACGTGCTCGTCGCGATCTTTGCCGAGCGGGAAAGCAATGCGGCTTATTTCCTGCAGGATCAGGATATGACCCGCTATGACGCGGTCAACTTTATCGCGCATGGCGTCGCCAAGGATCCTGCCTTTGGTGAAAATCGCTCGGTCACGGGATCGAACGATGAACACCAGGACCACGCAAGCGGCGCCGATGCCGACGAGAAGGAATCCGCGCTCGGCAAATACTGCGTCGATCTGAACGCAAAATCGCTTAAGGGCGACGTTGATCCGCTTATCGGACGCGATCACGAAGTCGAGCGCTGCATTCAGGTGCTCTGCCGCCGCCGTAAGAACAACCCGCTTCTGGTGGGCGATCCGGGCGTGGGCAAAACCGCAATCGCAGAGGGCCTTGCCCGCAAGATCGTGAATTCCGAAGTGCCCGAGGTTCTCTCGGAAACGACGATCTTCTCGCTTGATATGGGCGCATTGCTCGCTGGGACCCGTTATCGCGGCGACTTTGAAGAACGTCTCAAGGCCGTGATGAAGGAACTTGAGGATCACCCCGACGCGGTTCTCTTCATCGACGAGATCCACACGGTGATCGGTGCAGGTGCCACATCCGGTGGCGCTATGGATGCTTCCAACTTGCTCAAGCCTGCGCTTCAGGGCGGCAAGCTGCGTTGCATGGGTTCGACCACCTACAAGGAATTCCGCCAGCATTTCGAAAAAGACCGTGCGCTCTCGCGTCGTTTCCAGAAAATCGACGTGAACGAGCCTTCGGTGCCTGACTCGATCAAAATCCTCATGGGTCTCAAGCCCTACTTCGAGGAGCACCACGGTATCTCCTATACCGCGGACGCCATCAAAGCGGCGGTCGAGCTGTCGGCCCGTTATATCGGGGATCGCAAACTCCCCGACAAGGCCATCGACGTCATCGACGAAGCGGGGGCTGCCCAGCATCTGCGTAAGGAGAGCGAGCGTCAGAAAACCATCGACGTGGAGCAGATCGAGGCCGTTGTCGCCAAAATCGCCCGTATCCCGCCCAAGTCCGTGTCCAAGGACGACGCCGAACTGCTCCGCGATCTGGAGAAGTCGCTCAAGCGCGTTGTCTTCGGTCAGGATGTCGCAATCGAAGCTCTCTCGTCGTCGATCAAGCTCGCACGTGCAGGTCTGCGCGAACCCGAGAAACCGATCGGTAACTATCTCTTTGCAGGTCCGACGGGCGTCGGCAAAACCGAAGTAGCAAAGCAACTCGCCAACACTTTGGGCGTGGAGCTTCTGCGTTTCGATATGTCGGAATACATGGAGAAACATGCGGTCAGCCGTCTGATCGGTGCGCCTCCGGGATATGTCGGATTTGATCAGGGTGGCCTTCTCACCGACGGCGTAGACCAGAACCCGCACTGTGTCCTTCTCCTCGACGAAATGGAAAAGGCGCATCCGGATGTCTATAACATCCTGTTGCAGGTCATGGACCACGGCAAGCTTACCGACCACAACGGGCGCACGACCGATTTCCGCAATGTGATCCTGATCATGACCTCGAACGCAGGGGCGTCGGAACAGGCCAAAGAGGCCATGGGCTTTGGCCGTTTGCGCCGCGAAGGCGAAGACACTGCAGCAATCGAGCGGACCTTTACGCCGGAATTCCGCAACCGTCTCGATGCGGTCATTCCGTTTGGCCCGCTGCCGCGTGAAACGATCCTTCAGGTCGTCGAGAAGTTCGTACTTCAACTCGAAGCCCAGCTTATCGACCGCAATGTGCATATCGATCTTACCCGCGCCGCTGCCGAATGGCTTGCAGACAAAGGCTATGACAGCAAGATGGGTGCACGCCCGCTCTCGCGCGTCATCCAAGAGCACATCAAGAAACCGCTCGCGGAAGAGTTGCTTTTCGGCAAGCTCACCAAGGGCGGCGAAGTGCAGGTCGGCGTCAAAGAAGGCAAGCTCGAGCTTCGCATCGAAAAGCAGAAGCCAAGCAAAATCACGCGGGCAAAGAAGCCCCCGCTTCTTACCGCAGACTAAGACCCAAAAAACCCCGCCTTTCGGCGGGGTTTCTTTTTGCGCAGGGCCTTAGCGTTCGGTGAGCTTGAGCTCGATCCGTCGATTCTGCGCTCTGGCCTCTTCGGTGTCTTCGGTGTTGATCGGCTGGTATTCCCCGAACCCGTTCGCAGCAAGGTTTCGCGGGTCAATACCTTGGGTCGCGACCATGAATTCCACCACCGAGAGCGCGCGCGCCTGCGAAAGTTCCCAGTTGTTGCGGAATTCACCAAGTCCCGACAACGGCACATTATCCGTATGTCCATCGACACGAATGATCCAATCGATGTTGTTCGGGATCTCTTCTGCAACGCCACGCAAGAGCGCGGCGGCCTTTGCAATCTCGTCTCGGCCTTGGGGCGATAGTGTGGCCGAACCGGGTGCAAAGAGCACCTCGGAGGAAAAGACGAAGCGGTCGCCCTCGATCCGGATTCCCTCTTGTCCGTCGAGAACCTGACGCAATTCGCCAAAGAATTCGGATCGATAGCTTTCAAGCTTCTCTGCTTCTTGTTCGAGCCTGATCCGCTCGGCTTCTTCAAGTTCGGCACGTCGACGTTCTTCGGCGGCGACGCGGGCCAATGCGGTGTTAAGCTGGCTGCCGAGGGACTCGATCTGGACTTGGGCATCGCGATCGGCGACCTCGGCCAAATTGAGCATTTCTTGCAATGTGGCGACCTGCGTGCGTAGCGCGGCAACCTGTTCGTTGAGCAATGCAGCCTGACGCTGGCTTTCGGCCGAGAGTGCCTCTTCTTGGGCCAACCGTTCGTTGGCCACCGCCAATAGAGCGGCCTGACGCTCGGCCTCAGTCAATTGGTTATCCGTGTTTTGACGCAGGTCAGCCAGTGTCTCGCGCAACGTATCAAGCTCTGCCCCGAGTTCATCTTTGGCCAAATTTGCGGCAGCAAGAAGCGTGAGAGTATCCTCAGCCTCTTTGCGCTTTTGCTCGAGCGCAAGGGTCATTGCTGTCAATTCCGTATCCGCATTCGCAAGCCGCTCGCGAAGAGCTTCGGCGGCGGCGGCATCGACAAGCATCGCTGCTTCCAGCTCGGAAATCCGCTCCTGACGGGTTGCGGCTTCGGCATCAAGCGCGTTCAGTTGCGCCGTCTTTTCCCCAAGGCTTTGGTTCAAAGTGGCAATCTGGCTTTGCTGCTCGGCGTCCTTATTCCGCATCTCGGCAAGCAGCGCCTCGAGCGCCTCGCGACGCGCCGCAGCAAGGCGGGCGGCCTCTTCATTTGCATCAATCTCGTCACGGGCTTGGGCCAAAGCAAGGTTAAGCGCTTCGGCTTCGGTCAAAAGCTGGGCTTTATCGCCTTCGAGTGTTTCGATCTGGGTGCCAAGCCCTGCGATCTGATTGCGTAGATCGGTGCGCTCGGCCAAAAGCCCCGCGACCTGCGCTTCGAACCCCATAATCCTGTTGTTCGCCTCGGCAAGAGCCGCGAGTTGGGCGTCACGATCGGCGGTCAATGCGGCAATGACACTGGTTTGACGCGCCTGCTCTTGTTCCAATGTGGAAACACGCCCCTGAGCAAGCCCCAAAGCTTCGGTCAAGGATGTGACCTCGGCGGTCAGCGCCGTCAGTTGGTTTTCCTGCCCCGTGATCGTTTCGCGCAACACGAACTGGATGACCATAAAAATGGTCAGAACGAACATGAGGACAAGCAAAAGCCCCGTCATCGCATCGACGAAACCGGGCCAAATACTGGCCTGAAACCGGTTCGCGCTGCGCCGACTAAGTGCCATTATTCGCCGCCCAAGCTTCTGACTGCGCGGGTGAGCGTTGCGATCTCGCTGCGAAGTTCGGCCATGGTTTCCTGACGGCCTGCCGAGACCTCTTCGAGAAGTCGCAGAAGCTGGACATCGATCGAGCGAAGCCGCATCCGGCTTTCCGCATCAATCCCTCCTCCGCCACCATCGCGAATGGCGTCGTGGATACGTTCTTGCGATTCAGCAAGCCGCACCATCAAATCGGAGTTGGCCCCGCCGTCCAAACGCGCGGCAAGCTGTTCGACGGCATTGGCAAGGGTGCCAAGCCTTTCGTCCACCTCGGCCCGAGAAATATCGCTTTGGGTAAACATTATCTGCATGGACTCCATCTGTTCGGCCATGCGTTCAAGGACACCTGCCACCATCGCATCGCTCCCGCCTTCTTCGCCTGTGGCAAAGGAAAGTCGGGTGATCGAGGAAAGCCATTCCTCAAGCTCGCGGTAAAAACGGTTCTGGCCGTGACCGGCAAAGAGCTCAAGCAGCCCAACGATCAGAGACCCCGCAAGACCGAGCAGCGAGGACGAGAACGCCGTGCCCATACCACCAAGCTGGCTTTCAAGTCCGGCCTGCAAACGATCAAAAATCGCGGCTCCGGTCTCCCCCTCTTGTGGGGAAAGCGAGCGGATCGTCTCGACAAGCGCGGGCACCGTGGTCGCCAAACCGTAAAAGGTCCCCAAGAGCCCCAAGAAGATCAGAGTATTGCCGAGATAGCGGGTGATTTCGCGATCTTCGTCGATGCGTTGCGCGACGGAATCAAGGATGGAGCGCGCCGAGGTCGAGGAAATATGCGTGGACGCCGACCGTGACCGCAGCAAAGTCGCCAGTGGTGCGAGCAGCGATGGCGCCTGACGACGTTCCTGCGCTTTGACGAAGCTTTCGATCCAGCGCACGGAATTTGCCAGCTGCACCACTTGTCCAAAGCACGAGAGCACACCGATCACAAAGACAAAAAGGATGAGCCCATTCAAATAGGGGTTCGACATGAAAATCGAAAAGATCGTCGCATAGCCCACATAGCCGACAGCCCCAACAAGCCCGAGAGCGATCAGCATCGAAAAGATCTGACGCAGGGGCTGTGAAAAATGCGGCTCGGCCTCGGGTTCCCTGATATCCAGCACGGGTCAGGATCCTCATTGTTTCTCGTTGCGTCGAGATTAGAGGGACAGAGCCAGAAACCCAATAAAAATATGTGTGCTTAACCCGCGATCTCGCGCACACGTGCGACAAGCCAGCCCATATCAGGGTCTTTGATCCCCATTTTCTCGAGATGCGCCGCCGTATTGAAGAGGTATTCGGGATTCGGCCCGCGCCCCCCGACGGCTCGGGCGATCATTTGCGCCTGTGTTTCAAGATCGAAGTGGCAATATTGCTCGTGGTCGGGGTCGATGACATAGGTCACGGCCTCGATCCGCCGCCCGTCCGCGCATTCGACCGTTTCGGTGGTTTCGAGATAGGCCGAAGACACCAGCTCGCGCTCACGAAGATAGGTGAGCACCTGTTCCTCTTCACCCTTTTTCACCTCGAAAGCGACGCCACAGCAACTCGCCCCTGCCTGACGATCGAGAGCCAGAACAAGGCCCGGCCTTTCGACCGTGCCGCGATGATGGATCGAGAGCATGCAAAACGAGCGATGATAGTCGTGCAGACTGGCCTTGAGGGTACGGACAGGTTCGAACCCCGGATTCCAAAGAAGTGATCCATATCCAAAGACCCAAAGCGGCATCTATCTGGTCCTTTCGTTTGGGCGCCTATAAACACGTGTTCGAGTTAAAAGGAAAGGGAATGGCATGCGTCTCATGACAACTGTGCTGGTTGGGGCCTCTGCACTCTATGGCGGCTATTGGTTCATCGGCCAGGCGGGTGTCGAGAAAGCGAGCCTTGCCGCAATCGAGACCTATCGTGATCAGGGCTGGAACATCACATTTGATAGCCTTGATACCGTCGGCTTTCCCTCGCGGTTCGATACGACTATCGAAAATATCTCGGTTCAAAGCCCCGATAGCCGCTTTGGCTGGAACGCACCGTTCTTTCAGGTCTTCGCCCTCTCCTACAGCCCGCACAAGGTGATCGCCGCATGGCCCGAAACACAAACCCTGACGCTCGCAGGCGAGCCTGTCGAGGTAACAAGCACGGGCATGCGCGCAAGTGCAAACTTCGGTCTATCCACCAGTCTTCCGCTTGAAACCGCAACGATGGAAAGCGGTGCGATCATGTTCACTGGCGCCTTCGGAACGATCGGCGCCGACCACCTTATTGCTGCGATCCGTCCCGCCGGAGGGGTCGCGAGCTATGACGTCTGGCTGGATGCGAACCAAGTCACTCTCCCCACCATTGCAGGAACCGAGGTTCTTACCCTAGGAAAGCTCGACGCCACAATCGAGCTTAGCGAGGAAATCAGGCTTCGCGACGAGCGCGTGCCGGTTCTCCAAGGCGCGAGTATTCGCGATCTGAGACTGGATTGGGAAGATATGGGCTTTTCGATCAACGGCGAGTTCGTCGTCGACTCGAGCGGTTATCCCGAAGGCCGTATCACAATCAGCGCCCGCAATATGCCTGTTGTCATTGATCGCCTTGAAGCCGCAGGGGTGATCGAACGAGATGTCGCAATCACCTATCGCAACGTAGCGCGATCACTGCAGGCCCGCGAAGGATCGGTTGAAGTGCCTCTCTCCATGCGTGGCGGCATGTTGGCCTTTGGCCCCTTCCCGCTCGCGTCGCTGCCAAAGCTGCGCTAGCGGCAATAGGACCCGCTGCGGTATCGGGCTGTGTCGAAATGGAAATGGTCGCGGTGTGCGGCATCGGCAGCAGGCCCGAGAACCGTTCCGAAAGGACCGCACGCGGCACGGTGCATCTGGCGCAACTGGTCCCCGTCATCGCGACTGTTCCAATCGCTCAGCACCGTGATCCTCTCGCCGTTCTGGAGCCTGAACCCCGCGATATCGATCGCACGGCCGAAACTGTGTTCGGACAACCGCGCGCCTGCTTGATTGTTACGGGGGCGACAGGTGTAGTGACCCGCAACCAAAATCTGCGCCACGCCTCCGCCTTCGCTTCCGATTGCGGGTTTAAGCCCCGTTTGTATCCATGTCTTGAGCGCTTTGGCGGTCGGGCAATCGATTGTTGGACGCTCGCTGAAAGTGATCCCAGCAACAGAGCGAAGTCTGACTGCACTTTCGATCCCGCAACTGCCACGCCCATCGACCGCACCGATGGCTTCGCCTTGGATGTCGGGGTCCCCGCAGACCTGCCCCCGAAGCCGTGCTTGCTGTGTCGCTTGTGCCGTTGCGATCACAGCGTTCGTGCGGCGGGAAGGTCTTATGGAGGTCGTAACCGCAAGCGAACTGATCTCTGTCGTCACTGTGGCGATGGCTCCGACCGTCGACGGTGCCTCTGGCGATACGGTTGCAGGTCGGACCAAGGGCCGAATAAGAGGTTCCGTCGTTTCTTGCCCGCCTCTCGTCACGGGACGCAGCGAGGTTTCGGGTGCAAACGCCCAGACGGACCCGGCGGTCAAACAGGCTATGACCGCCAGCGCGAGCCTCATTCGGGCTTTACCGGAACACGGCCAAAGTCGGGCGCAGAGGTATCCTGCCCTGCTTCGATGATGCCCCGCCGAATGGCACGCGTGCGAGTGAAGTAATCAAAGAGCTGATCGCCGTCGCCCATGCGAATAGCCCGCTGAAGAGCAAAGAGCTCCTCGGTAAAGCGACCGAGGATCTCGAGCGTTGCATCCTTGTTGGTCAAGAAAACATCGCGCCACATCGTCGGATCGGAGGCGGCGATGCGGGTAAAGTCCCGAAAGCCCGCTGCCGAGAACTTGATCACTTCGCTATCCGTCACACGGCGAAGATCATCGGCCACACCCACCATGGTATAGGCGATAAGGTGCGGCGTATGGCTCACCACTGCACAAACGAGGTCGTGATGCTCGGGGTCCATAAATTCAATGTTGGACCCGATCCCCTTCCACAAAGCTGCGAGCTTCTCTACGGCGCTCTGATCTGCCTCTTCGGGAGCGACGATCAAACACCAGCGATTGTCGAAGAGCGTCGCAAAGCCCGAACGCGGGCCCGAGTGTTCGGTCCCTGCCATCGGGTGCGCCCCCACGAAATGCACGCCTTGCGGCAAGGCCGGCAAGATTGCCTCGAACACAGCCTTTTTCACAGAGCCCACATCGGAAACGGTCGCGCCCTTTTTGAGGTGAGGCGCGATTTCTTCCATCACGGCCCCCATCGAACCGACGGGCACACAGAGAACAACAAGGTCCGCATCCTGCACAGTGGCTGCAAGGGTATCCTCGACGCGGTCGACGAGGCTGATTTCACGCGCGATGTCGCGGGTTTCTTTCGAGCGCGCGTAGCCGACAATTTCACCTGCAAGACGACCACGGCGCATAGCCAATGACATCGAGCCCGCGATCAGCCCCAGACCGATAAGGGCGACACGTTTGTAAACCACAGCCATCAGCGGACGCCTTTGAAGGTGGCGATGACGTGTATCACACGTCGACAAGCCGCCTCATCCCCGATCGTGATCCGAAGACACTCGGGCAACCCATACCCTGCGACGGGGCGCACGATGATCCCCTCGGCCTTGAGCGCCGCATTACAGGCCTCTGCCTCGGCGGGACTGTCGAAACGAGCGAGCACAAAGTTTGCAAAGCTTTCGTCGCAACCGATACCCATCTGACGAAGGGCATTGGTCACCCATCCACGCCATTTGTTGTTTTCATTGGCGCAACGGGTCACAAAGTCCTGATCGCGCACGGCTGCAATCGCCGTGGCCATCTGAACTTCGGAGAGGTTGAACGGCTGTCTGATGCGGTTCAGGACGCCGATGATTTCCTCGTCTGCATAGCCCCAACCGATACGAAGCCCGCCAAGTCCGTAGATCTTGGAAAAGGTGCGGGTCATGATGACATTCGGGAAGCGGTTGACGAGAGAAACGCCACCGTCGAAGTCGCCTGCGAATTCTGTATAGGCCCCATCGTGCACAAAAATCACGGTCTCGGGCAGCCCCGTCACCAAACGCTCCAGCTCCTCGCTTGTGAGCATGGTGCCCGTGGGGTTCGCGGGGTTTGCAAGAAACACCAGACGCGTGCGCTCGGTCACAGCCGCAAGGATCGCGTCCACGTCGACACGGCGCTCGGTCTCTTTGACTTCGACAGGGATAGCGCCGACCATCTTGGCCAGAATCGGATACATCGAAAAGCCGTGCTCGGTCAAAATGACCTCGTCACCGACCCCGCAATAGGCTTGGGTGACGAACTGGAGCACTTCGTCCGACCCCACGCCGCAAATGATGCGGGCGGGATCAAGATCATACACCTCGCCGATCGCTTCGCGAAGTGCGCGGTGATCCGTGTTCGGATAGCGATGCAGGTTCTGGACAGTCCGTGCAAAGGCTTCGCGCGCTTTGTCACTGAAACCATAGGGGTTTTCATTGGCCGAGAGTTTGAGAGGCTCGGCTTTGCCTTCGACTTTGGATTCTCCACTGACGTAGAGTTTGATATCCATGATGCCGGGTTGCGGCACGATCTTTTGGGCCATTGGTCTTTGTCTCTTGAACTGTCCCGCCCCTCATACAAGCGCAAGGGAACGGTTTCCAGCATATTGATCGTTGGCAGACAAGGCTTTTGCTGCGCAGTATCCAAAGGCATTCCATCAACCCTTTGGAGAACGTATGAAACTTATTGCTGCTGTTTCCCTTGCGCTCGTTGCCAATCAGGCCGTGGCGCAGTCGAATGACGAACTCGCCTTGGTCAAATCCGTCTTTGCGCAACTCAATCCGATTTCGATCCGCGACAAGGTCGAATACTGCGGATACATCGGCATGAACGCCGAGGGCACACTCATTGCCTCGCCGCCGACCCGTGGGGACGAAGGTAGCTGCATGTCCGATGATCCGACGGAGATCGAAGTCATCACCGCTTCTTATCACACCCACGGGCAATATTCGCCCGACTACTTCAATGAAGTCCCGAGCGGCGACGACATGGAAGGTGACGAATCCGAGGGTATCGATGGATGGGTTGCGACCCCGGGCGGGCGTCTTTGGTATATCGACACGGACGAGATGGTCACCTCGCAGATTTGCGGGATCGGCTGTCTCCCCTCCGATCCCGATTTCGTCCAAGGCGATATGGGCCGGATCGATCCGTCCTATAGCTATGACCAGCTGATCGTTCTGCTCGAAACACGCTAAGCCAAAAGAAAAAGGGCCGTGCATTTCTGCACGACCCTTTCCGAATATCGGCAAAGAACCTGAATTAGTTCTTTGCGTAGAATTCGACGACGAGGTTCGGTTCCATCACGACCGGATACGGCACATCGCCGAGACCCGGAGTGCGAACGAAGGTCGCGGTCATCTTGTTGGTGTCGACTTCAAGATAGTCCGGGGTGTCGCGCTCGGTCAGAGCGATTGCCTCGAGAACGATGGCAAGCTGCTTCGACTTGTCACGAACAGCGATCACGTCGCCTTCTTTGACGCGGTAGGAAGCGATGTTCACTTTCTTACCGTTCACGGTGACGTGGCCGTGGTTCACGAACTGACGTGCTGCGAAGATGGTCGGAACGAACTTTGCGCGGTAGACGACAGCATCGAGACGGCGCTCGAGCAGACCGATGAGGTTTTCACCGGTATCGCCGCGTACACGCTCTGCTTCGCCATAGATGCGACGGAACTG
>JALRIK010000077.1:5819-13202 GCA_023255435.1 Marivivens sp. | reverse complement strand
CGCGAGCGCCTCTTCGACGCTGAGCGCATCATTGCGGCGCACCACCACATCGGCACCAAGCTCGCCGATGTAATGCACCAGATTATAGGTGAAGCTGTCGTAGTTATCGATCAAAAGCAGCATGGTCGGCCTTGTTCAAAAAGGGGGCTACCGTTGGGCCTCCCCATAAATGTATAGTCGGGCCATACATGGGCCGACTGTGCAAGCAGCGTCAAGGTCCAGAGACAATAATGAAGTCAAGAACGGGGGCGGATTGGTGCTGAAAGGACTGATTTCAGGCGGATTGGTTGGGGTAGTCGTTGCAGGGACAGGATTTTCGGTCGCATCCTTGATGTTCGACCCGCCTGTGCGGGATGGCGCGGAGGCACCGAGCGCGGCGGCCGATGTTGCCGAAACACGCCCCGCCGAGGTGGCCACACCCGATGTGACAAGCGATGCGGCGCTCGAGGTCGAACCCACCGAGGACGCCCCTGCGCCCGAGACGGCGGCGCCCGTCGATATTGCCCCCGCGCAGAACACCGAGATCCTGATTGATCCGCCCGCGCTGAGTGCGCCGTCGGTCGGGGTATCGGCACCCATTTCCCAGCCCGAAGGCAGCGCTTTGCCTGATGCGGATACCTCACCCAGCGCGCCGCCTGTGGTCGCTGGCACCGAAGGCGCTATGGCTGCCCCCGAAGTCGAAGGGGGCGCAAACGTCGATATGTCGACAGAAGAGCCTGTGCTTCCCAATCCCGCAGCGACACCGCCGAGCACGCCCGAGGGGGAAACGAATCTCGAGGTTCAGATCGAGCCGATCATCATCGTGACCGAAGAACCCGCGATACCGAGCGAAGAGAGCATGGAAGCGGCTCCTGAAGAGGTCGTCGACCTTACTGCCAATGTGACCCCCGAACCTGTAACGTCAAAACCGCCGACCTCGCTCAGTGGGACTTTGGCCGGCCAGATGCCGAGCGGCTCCGACGGGGTCAAGGTCAATCGTCTGGGCCAAAGCGAAGACACCGAGCGGGAAACCGTCCAAGCGCTCGAAGAATTCTCGACCGAATTTGCCAATCCGAATGATCTTCCGCTGATGTCTATCGTTCTGATCGATGACGGGTCCATGGCGAATGCGGATGCCGCGCTGCGCGGCTCGCCGTTCCCTGTAACGGTGGCGCTTGATCCGAGCCTTCCCAATGCCACGGAACGAATGCAGACCTATCGCAACGCGGGGATCGAGGTTCTTGCGGTCGCGAATATCGCAAGCGGGGCCGCGGCGAGCGATGTCGAAATGCTTCTCGGGGCGACCTTCAACATTCTTCCCGAAGCGATCGGACTGATCGACACCGGAAGCGGCGATTTCGGAAGCCTTGCCGCAACCGAACAGGGGATGGCCGCGCTTGCTGCCGAAGGGCGCGGCTTCGTGACGATCGCACGCGGTCTGAACGCCGCGCTGCGCACCGCAGAGGACACCGAAGTGCCCGCTGCCGTTGTCTATCGTGATCTCGACGGCGAAGGGCAATCGGCACAGGTAATCCGCCGTTTCCTTGACCAAGCCGCCTTTCGCGCGCGGCAAGAAAGCGGCGTGGTCCTGTTGGGGCGCGTGCGGCCTGATACGCTCTCGGCACTGATCCTCTGGGCGACGGCCAATCGGGCCGAGCAAGTCGCTCAGGCCCCCGTGTCGGCGGTTCTCAAAGCCCGATAACAAAATGCCGCCCCAAGGGGCGGCGTTTTCGTTTCATGTGACCGGCTCAGTTGCCTGTTCGGAAAATCGTAGCGTCCTGAGCGGCCTTTCGGATGGCGTTCGATTTGTGAACGGTCTCCATATATTCGGACTCGGGATCACTGTCGTAAACGATGCCTGCGCCCGCCTGAATATATAGCTTTGCATCCTTGAGAACGGCTGTGCGCAGCGCGATGCACATATCCATATCGCCGCCCGCGCTGAAATAGCCGACGCCGCCACCGTAGATGCCGCGCTTTTCAGGCTCCAGCTCGTTGATGATCTCCATGGCGCGAACCTTGGGCGCGCCCGAAACGGTGCCTGCGGGCATGCCTGCGAAAAAGGCAGTTAGCGCGTCTTCGCCCTCGGCAATCTCGCCCACCACGTTCGAGACGATGTGCATCACGTGGCTGTAACGCTCGACAAAGAACTGGTCGGTGGGATGCACGGTCCCGATCTTGGAGACTTTGGCCGTGTCGTTGCGCCCCAGATCGAGAAGCATGAGATGCTCGGCCAGTTCCTTCTTGTCGGACAAAAGATCAAGCTCGTTCGCCTTGTCTTCTTCGGGGGTTGCGCCGCGCGGACGGGTGCCCGCAATCGGGCGGATCGTGACGCGGCTTCCTGCCACCTGAACAAGGATCTCGGGGCTTGCGCCGATCACCTGATAGGTGCCGAAGTTGAAATAGAACATATAGGGCGACGGATTGGTGCGCCGCAGGCTGCGATAGAGTGAGAAGGGCGGTTCCTTGAACTCTTGGGTCCAGCGCTGCGAGGGGACCACCTGAAAGATGTCGCCCGCACGGATGTAATCCTTGGCCTTTTCCACGGCCGCCTTGAAGCCGTCGCGCGTGAAGTTCGACGTCGGCTCGCCGACCTGATGCGGCTCGGAGTATTCGCGGCTGTCGTGGGGGATCGGGCGGTCGAGCGCACGCTGAGCGTCCATCACCCGCTCGGCGGCTTGGGCATAGGCTGCACGCGCCGAAAGGCCTTTGCCGACATAGGCAGGCGAGACAAGGATCACATCGCCTTTGACGCCGTCGAGCACCGCGACGAGGGTGGGGCGCATCATAACGGCATCGGGCACGGAAATCGGATCGGGTTTCGCTTCGGGTAGACGCTCGACCAGACGGATCATGTCATAGCCGAGATAGCCAAAGAGACCGGCGGAGGAAGCAGGAATATCGGACGGAAGCTCGATCTTGCTCTCTGCAATGAGATTGCGCAGCGACGTCAGCGGATCAACGCTCTCGTCTCTAAAAGCGTCTTCGTCATAGCGCGCCTCGCGGTTGATGCGCGCCTTGGTTCCGTCACAGCTCCAGATCAGGTCGGGGTTCATCCCGATGATCGAATACCGCCCGCGCACTTCGCCGCCCGTGACGCTTTCAAGCATAAAGCTGTGCTTGGCCGCCCCCGAAAGCTTGAGCATCAGGGACACGGTGGTGTCCAGATCAGCCGCCAGACGGGTATAGACGACCTGATGCTTGCCTGCCTCGTATGCGGCTTTGAAGGTCTCGAAATCGGGGCTCAGTGCCATAGTGCCGCCTGTTTACTGGAGTTGGGTGTGCACGGCATTGATCGCCGCCTGATCAAGAGTGATCTCGGTGTTCTTGCGGATCGTTGCGAGGGTCGCATCGAAGAGGTCCTGCGACAGACCCGCAGCCGATTGCTCCAGAAGCGAGGCGCGCTGTGCGATGGTGTCGGTATCGTTCAGATCGGGGGCCTTGATCGCATCGAGCGTGATCACCACCGTCAGACCCGTATCATCGGCCAAAGAGCGGCTCGTGCCTTGGTCCATGTTGAAGATCGCAGCGCCGAACCCGACAGGTGTGCCTTCGATAAAGCTGCGGCGGGTGAGGTCGGTCTCGCGCATCGGCACCAGCCCGAGATCGGCATAGCTCTCGCCTGCCTCAAGACGGGCGATCAGCGCTTCGGCGGCGTTGAAGAGCGCATTCGACGCGGCCTCTTCCTGCCAGCCAGCGAGAACAGCATCGGCGACGTCCGCCTGTTCCTGAAGTGCCGGTTCGCGCAGCGCATCGACGCGGAGAGCAAACACACCGCCGTCGGCCATTTCGATGATTTCGGGATAGTCGCCGATAGAGGTCGAAGCCGCAGCGGTGCGGAAGCTGTCATATGCGGCAATGCCGTCGATCACGGTTTCGTTGAATTCGATGGTTCCGAGTTCGAGGTCGGAGCGCTCGACCAGATCTTCGATCGTTGCACCGCCTGCGATCAGGTCGGTGAGGCTCTCGACGGTGTCGGTGATCTGGCGACGTGCGCGTGCGGTCGCAAGCTCTGCCCGAAGATCGTCGCGGGCCTCTTCAAAGGTGGTTTCTTCGGCCGCAAGGATCGCGTTCACACGGAACAGGGCAGGGCCGAGGTCCGTATCGAGTGGGCCGACGACTGCGCCTGTTTCGGCGGCAAAGATCGTCTCGCCCGCAGCGCCGAGATCGTCGATAGCCACGTCACCCATGTCGGTGTCGGTCATGGCAAGGCCGCGCTCGGCCACGAGTTCCTCGAAGGTGGCTTCGCCCGCAGTGACGCGCGCAATCGCGGCCTCGGCAGCGGCCGCATCGCCATAGATCAGGCGTTCAACAAGGCGGCGCTCGGGGAAGATGTAATCGGCGGAGCGTTCTTCATAGAGATCGCGCAGCGCCAGTTCGTCCACCTCGACCTTGTCCATCAGCATTTCGGGCGTGAGCCACGCATAGGTGATTTCTTTGGTTTCGGGGATCGTGAACTCTTCGGGGTTGGCTTCGTAATAGGCGGTCAGATCGGCCTCGGTCGGTTCGGCAATCGGGGCCGAAACCAGCGCGGGATCGATAAAGGCATAGGTCACGTCGCGGCGCTCGGAAATATAACCGAGCAGAAGATCGGCATAGGCTTCGCTTGGGGCGACGCCGCCGATGATTGCGGCCTGAACCATGGTGCGGGCCATTTCTTCGCGCAGGCTTGCCTCGAATTCGGCTTCGCTCTCGCCAATGCGGCTCAGGGCATCGCGATAGGCATCGCGGTCGAATTTGCCGTCAAAGCCCTGAAACGCGGAGATGTTGAGCACCTGTTCGCGCACGCGCTCGTCACCGACCGAAAGGCCGAGTTCAGAGGCGGCGTTGTCAAGGACGCGCTGGTTCACAAGGTCATTGAGCACCTGACGGTCAAGGCCAAGCGACTGGGCTTGGGTAAAGCTCACCGTGGTGCCGACCTGAGCGGAGAAGGCGTTCAGCTGTTCGCTGAGCGTGCGGTAATAGCGGTTGATCGAGATGTCTTTCTCGCCGACCGTGCCGAGGCGCGTGGCGCTTCCCGAGAGGTTCACCGTGCCAAAGCCCATGAGACCTACGAAAAGGAGGCCGAGGATGATCCATACAAAGACCTTGCTTCCCTTGCTCGCTGCCATTTTACCTGTCCTTCAATGCGTGTTTTGCCGATGCGACGACCGCCACTGAATAGGCGGTCAGAGGCGGGGGTGCAAGATCAGAGCGCAAGCGTTTCGAGACGCTCGAACAAGGCGGCAATGCCCGCGCGGTCCACATTGGCAAAGGCGATGCGCAATTGCCGTTCGGCCTCGGGGTGGTCTTGCGGCATGAACATCGTGCCGGGAAGCAAAAGCACGCCAATATCCTGCACGAGTTTGGGCGCAAGTGCGTGGCTCGGCATCTCGAAGGGGTGCTCGACATAGGCGAAATAGGCACCGCATCCCAGAAGCTTCCAGCCTTTGGCGGCGAGTCTGGGAAAGTGCTCTTCGATGGCTTTGCGCCGATCAAGGATCTCGGCCCGCTCGCCTTTGAGCCAGTCGTCAAGGTTCCGCATGCCCCAAAGCGCGGCGCGCTGCCCAAGCTGGTTGGCACAGATCGTCACGGTATCGAGGAACTTCTCGACTTGGGCAAGACGTGCGGGAGAACAGCAGATCGCGCCGACGCGGTGGCCCGTCAATCTGTATGCTTTTGAAAAGGAATAGAGCTGAATCAGCGTCTGATCCCAGTCAAAATGTTCGAAAAGTGCATGTGGGGCCTCGTCGCGACTGTCGAAATCGCGATATGTTTCGTCAAGGATCAACGCCAGTCCGCGTGCGCGGCCCAGCTCATAAAAAGCCGCCACGGTCTCTTTGGGATATTCGGCACCACCGGGATTGTTCGGTGTGACGAGAACGATGGCCCTTGTGCGCGGAGTGATCAGCGCCTCGGCTGCCCCGACATCGGGGATAAGACCAGCGCCCGTTTGCAAGGCCACGGTCTTGACGCCCGCCATATCGAGCCACATGCGGTGGTTGAAGTAATAGGGGATCGGAAGGATTACCTCGTCGCCTTCGGTGCAAAGCGTGGCGATGGTGGCGGCAAAGGCCTGATTGCAGCCCGATGTGATGGCGATATTCGCGGCCTCGACATTGCCGTTATAAAGACGCGACCAGCGGGCGGCGACTTCGGCCCGAAGGTCGGGTAGACCAAGCACAGGACCATAGAGATGCGCGGCGGGATCGGTCTTGATGATCTCGGCCATAGCCTCGAGCATTTCGGGCGGCGGCGGCGCCACGGGCGCAGCCTGAGATACGTTGATCAACGGGCGGTCCGCCGTGAAGGTCGCAGCCTCGAGCCAGCGGCGGGCTTCCATCACAGGCGGCGGAAAGGTCGCTTCGGTGCGGGTGGTCATGCATCTCTCCCATTTGCTTGCGCGCACTGTCGCGAGACAAATGGGGAAATGCAATTGGAAACCGTATCTTACCGCTAAAGAGCTTCGGCCGTTTCGAGTTTTTCCAAAGCCGCCATCCAGAGCGCTTCGGCGCGGGCCAAACCGTCCATGACTTCGGCGTATTTGCGGTTCCAGACTTCGAGCTCGCCGACTTTGTCGGATTCATAAAGATCAGGGTTGGCAAGCTTTGCCGCCAATTTGTCCTGCATCTCGACGATCTTATTGTAGCGCTCTTCGGATTTGCGCACCTCGGCACGAAGCGCAAGGATTTCGTCGCGGCTCGGTTTCGGCGCTTTGGGCTTTTCGGCCTTTTGCTTTTGCTCGGGCTTGTCCACGCTCAACAGCATTTTGCGATAGGCTTCGAGGTCCTCTTCATAGGGCGCAACGCGGCCGTCTTTGACGAGCCAGAGACGGTCGGCCACAAGGCTGAGAAGATGCATATCGTGACTGACGAGGATCACCGCGCCCGAATAGGCGGTCAGAGCTTCGACAAGCGCCTCACGGCTCTCTATATCAAGGTGGTTGGTCGGTTCGTCAAGGATGAGGAGATGCGGCGCATCAAGGGTCGAGAGCAAAAGCGACAGACGCGCCTTTTGACCGCCCGACAGACGGCCCACCTCGGTTTCGGCCTGCGCCGCCATGAGGCCAAAGCCTGCAAGACGGGCGCGCAGCTTGGCTTGGCCTTCCTCGGGGCGTTCGCGAAGGAGGTGCTGGAGCGGGGTTTCTTCAACGCGCAGCTCGTCCACCTGATGCTGGGCAAAGAACCCGATGCGCAGCTTGGAAGAGGTCACCATCGAGCCGCTCATTTTTTGAAGGCGACATTATTGACCGCGCAGTGCTGATTGTAAACGCTGAAATAGATGTAGGCCAACAGAGTAACTACACGTTAATGCAGGGTACTATTGAACCAGGCTTTATAGGTGGGACGTCGAATCGCGTGTTGACTGTTTCTGGCATGGCACTAGACCATAACAACGGCGGCGGGGGCGTGTCGTTTTTTGATG
>JALRIK010000077.1:0-5809 GCA_023255435.1 Marivivens sp. | reverse complement strand
AAGACGACCTGATAGAAGCTTGGCCAGCGTCGATTTTCCTTCGCCGTTGCGGCCGAGCAGAGCGATCCGGTCGTCCTGATCAATCCGAAGGTTGAGACGGTCCAGAACCACGCGGTCGCCATAGCCGACGGAGGCCCCTTCCATCGCGATGATGGGAGGCGAGAGTTCTTCGGGCGAGGGGAAGGTGAAAACGGTGCGGGCCGCATCCTCGGGCACGCGGATCGTTTCCATCTTTTCAAGCATCTTGACCCTCGATTGGGCCTGTTTCGCTTTGGATGCCTTGGCCTTGAAACGGTCGACAAAGCTTTGAAGGTGGGCGCGCTTCGCCTCTTGCTTCTTGGCGGCCTGCGCCATCAGGGCGCGCTTTTCTGCGCGCTGGCGCGCAAAGCTGTCATAGGTGCCGGTATAAAAGGTGAGCTTCTTGTCTTCGAGGTGCAGAATGCCGCCCACCGAACGGTTGAGCAGTTCGCGGTCGTGCGAAACGATCAGCACCGTGTGGGGATAGCGCACGAGGTAAGCTTCGAGCCAGAGCGCCCCTTCTAGGTCGAGATAGTTGGTCGGTTCGTCGAGCAAGAGAAGGTCGGGTTCCGAGAAGAGAACCGCCGCCAATGCGACGCGCATCCGCCAGCCGCCCGAAAAGGCGGAGCAGGGCATCTTTTGCTCGTCGTCGGTGAACCCCAGTCCCTTGAGGATCGAACTTGCCCGCGCCTCTGCCGACCACGCGTCGATATCGGTCAGGCGGGTCTGGATCTCGGCGATGCGGGAGGGGTCCGTCGCGGTCGCCGACTCGGCCAGAAGCGAGTCGCGCTCGGTGTCGGCCTTGAGCACGGTGTCGATGAGTGAGACCTCGTTTCCGGGGACTTCCTGCGAAACACCGCCGATCCGCCAGCCGCGCGGGATCTCGATTTCGCCCGTATCAAGGTGCAGCTCGCCCCGTATCATCTTGAAAAGTGTGGTTTTCCCTGTCCCGTTGCGACCAACGAGGCCGACTTTGTGGCCGGTGGGAATGGTGGCGGTGGCGTTCTCGATCAGAACGCGGCCGTCGATGGAATACGAGATATCTTTGATCCTGAGCATGGGTGTTGCTTGCCTCATGCGAGGAGCGCGGTCAATCACGGCTTTTCAAGTCGGTCGCGCCATGTTAGGGCAGCGCCAATTTCAACATCGGGAGCAATCGCTCCCCCGCTTACGAGGCTCTGATATGGCTATTGAACGCACTCTCTCGATCATCAAACCTGATGCAACCAACCGCAACCTGACCGGCAAGATCAACGCAAAGTTCGAAGACGCAGGTCTTCGCATCGTTGCGCAAAAGCGCATCAAGCTCTCGATGGAGCAGGCCGGCAAGTTCTACGAAGTGCACGCTGCACGTCCATTCTATGGCGAACTGTGTGAATTCATGGCTTCGGCTCCTGTTGTTGTTCAGGTTCTCGAAGGTGAAGGCGCAATCGCTAAGAACCGTGAAGTCATGGGCGCAACCAACCCCGCTGATGCAGCTGCTGGCACCATCCGCGCCGAGTTCGCTCTTTCGGTTGGCGAAAACTCGGTTCACGGCTCGGACGCTCCCGAGACCGCTGCTCAGGAAATCGCATTCTTCTTCTCGGGTCTCGAACTGGTCGGCTAATCGCCTGATCTAACCTGAAACGAATGACCGCCTGCATGGAAACATGTGGGCGGTTTTCGTTTGGCCGCTAGGCAGAGAGCTTCAGATCATCACGCCGATGGCGCGCAGCTCGTGGATCAAGCCCGCATCCCCCGCACATTCGGATTTTAGTTGATCGAAGCGGACGCGCAAACGATCCTTCTCCACCCCAGTGCAATCGTTCCACGACCGCCCCTGAAGCGCCATTTCCAAGGCGTAATAGCCGATGAAATGAGGTCGAAGGCCGTTTTGCAGCATCCGGCCATAGGCCTCGTGCGCGCCGATGGCGTGGAGCTCTTCGCTCGTGCGGATGCCCGCCGCGATGAGCTGGCCTGCGACGGCGACACCGATGCCCTTGATGGTGGTGAGATCCGATTCCATGCAAAGAGCTTAAACTTCTGCGGGCGTTGCGCCAGCCAATTTCTCGGCAGGAGCCGCGCCGAACACCGCTTCGGCTTGTTCGGGGTGGTTCTTGTAATAAGACCACAGGAAGCCTGTAAGCTGTGTCACTTCGAGAGGCTTGGGCAGAACGATCGTCGCACCCGCTTCAAGGAAGTCATGCATCTCGTCGCCCACCGTGGCCGCGGTCAGACCGATAATCGGTTTGTCAAAACCGCCCGACCTAAGCTCCGAACAAAGTTCGTCCCCCGCCATTTGCGGCATAAAGAGATCGCTGATGATGAGGTCGGGCTCATAGGTCTTGAGCACGTCGAGCGCCTGAAGCCCGTTGCCCGCGACCTTGATGTCTTTGACGATCTTGCGAAGGCGGCTTTCGACGACCTGCGAGACAAGACGGTTGTCCTCGACCAACAGCACCTTAATACGGTCAAGGGTGAAGCGCGGGTCGACGGCATCTCCCTCGGCGATTTCGGCGGCAGGGACATAGAGCGGCGCGGGGATCGAAATGCGATAGCCTGCGCCACCTTCGACGGGACTGAAGTATTTGACCGAACCGCCAAGCACCTGGGCCGAGATTTTTACGATGTAAAGACCGAGACCGCTTCCGTCGACGCGGTTGCGCGGGTCGACCTCGCCGCGCTGGAACGGCTCGAAAAGACGCTCGATCTGGTTGTCGGCAATCCCGACGCCGTTGTCGGTGATGGTCCAGACCGCATGTTCGATCCGCCGCTCGCCGACTTCTTCGGTGGAATAGCTGATCTTGACGCGCGAGCCCCCCGAATGGACGATCGCGTTACGCAGAACGTTTCCAAGGATCTGCTTGATCCGTGTCGAGTCCCCGATCCGTGCGTCCTGAGCGCCGTCGCCGAATTGGAGGCTGATATCAAAGCCTGCATCCCGCGCCTGAAATGCAAAGGTGTTGCGGACCGAGGTGGTGATCTCTTCGACATTGAACGGCTTGAGGTTCACGGGAAGGTTCTTTTCGGGATTCACCGCTTGGCGCATGTCGTTGAGCACGTTCAGGAGATGGTCCGTCGCGTCGCGTAGATTCTGCTTGGTCTCAGCTACGGCGCTGTTGCCTTCGAGATCGTCGATGAGCATGGAAATGACGGCTGCGGGGCTTCTGATTTCATGCGAGATGATCGAGAACATCTGGGTCATCTTTTCCGAACGGTATTCCAGCTCGTCCAGCGTCTCCGAGAGGACCTTTTCGTTGTTGTGCTCAGCCGTTACGTCGATGGCCAGACCATAGACCATCGGTTGGCCGTTGCTGTTGATCTCGTTCCACAGGAACAGACGGATGTAGAAAACATCGTCTTGTTCCATGTGTTTGAAGCGCGCCAGAATATCGCCTGTCTCGTTCGGACCGTAGTAAAGGATATTGCGCAGCTCGGTCTGTTCTTCCTTGGGGAAGCGCTGCATGAGCGTGCCAAGGTCCATCTTGGGCGGCGCGTTGAATATCTTTTGGGTCACGCCGTCGAACCTGATCTGACGGGCATCGACATTGACGGCAAAGAGCCCGACGTTGGCAAAGTTTCGCACCGCATTGAGGCGGCGCAGACTCGAATTGCGTTGTTGATTGACGTGGCTCGAATAGCTTCGGAACGTCAGGTTGAGCCCCGCCAGAGCCACCACCAGCGTCGCATAGGTCAGAATGGATTTGTCGATGTCGCTGATCGGTGGCGCGCTACCGATCGCATAGCCTGTCAGACCCGTGAAGAGCGACATACCGATAAGGATTGCAAGCGGCGCGTATCTGATGTTCGCGGCCTGTGCGACAATCGCGATGATGAGCGCGATTTCAAGTTCGGGAAGGACCGTAAAACCCGATCTGTGAACGACGACATAGACGACAAAGACACTCGAAAGGGCGAGAATCTTCGGCAGATAGGAGAGGCGCGGGCGCTGGATCATGGCGATGAGAAAGGCTGTCGCCGTCACGCCGCCCAAGGCGATCCGCCGATAGGCCAACGACCATAGCGCATCATCGAACCCGAAAGCCGCGCGCAGGTCTGCCGCAAAGATGGTGCCGGATTTCTGGATGAACAGCGCCGCAAGAAAGAACAGCGTCGTAAACACGATCTGGGTCGCGACCGCCGCAACAAGATCAATCGTGATCGGCGAGCGGTATTTCTTGAGTTCGCTGAACAACGTGCGGATCAGCACGATCGTCGCCAAACAGATCCCAACGTTTAGCACAAACAAGAACGTGATGAGTTCACTCTTGGAAAGTCCGTTTTCTGCAGGAGGAGGGAAACTCCAGATGTCGAAGAGGAGCGGGGTGAAATAAGTGACGGTGTAGACGACGAAAAGTAGGTGCCAAAGCCTGAGTGGAAAAACCACGGCTCCGGCAACAAGAACGATATGCGCCCCGCTGGGAAGCAGACCAAGCGCAAGATTGTCGGTATAGAACTGGCTTCCGCCCAAGGTGATGCAGAACTGCCAGAACGCGATCACAAAGAACGAATAGAGCGAAAGCTTGACCGTATCGACTTCGAACGCACGCCGCATTCCGTCGATCTGCGACATCTCGAAATCGCGGAAAACGAAGTTGTCACCCAAAATCCGACCGAGCTCGATACTGTTTGGTAACTTTGGCCCGCGTTTTTCAGTTGGGGATGTGGACGCCTGCAATTTCGACCTTTCCGGCATAGCTATACTTCGATGTAGTATACCCTCCAAACCGAGGGATGTGATGGATATTTTGGATATTAATATATCCTAAAGGGTATAACGGGCCGAGCCGCCGCGCGAGCAATGACTCGCGCTGCATGTAACGTGCCAGACCATGCAGTCCGAACGGCATGACTCGGTGGGTGATCTGGGGATCAATTCAGACCGTTTGATGCCTGATTGCGACAGGGGTGTAGATGCGTTGCACAATCTTTGGGCGATATCGGGTAAAGCGACTGTTTTTAAGGCGGTTATCCTGAAAACAACGCTTATTTATTAATCGATAGATTGCAGGTCGGGCGAGAGTAATCGCAGATTGCTGGTGCGAGATCATCGCTCAAGAGCCGCGGGGGGCCACATCCTGGCAGATACCGACCCCCACGCGACAACAGCAAAAATGCTGCGCCCCTCCATAGCGCATCCGACCGAATGTTGCATAGCGTTCGTTGGTCCTGTGACGTTGCGTAGCGGAAAACGGGGAACACATGTTCAAGAAACTTTCTCTTTCTGCTCTTTCGACTGCTGCCATTATCGCGGGCGCCGGCTCGGCCATGGCGCAGGATTGTCCGATCAAGGTTGGCGTGCTGCATTCGCTTTCGGGGACGATGGCGATTTCCGAAACCACTCTCAAAGACACAATGCTCATGCTCGTCGAGCAACAGAACGCCAAAGGCGGGCTTCTCGGTTGCGAGCTTGAAGCCGTGGTTGTCGATCCCGCATCCGACTGGCCGCTCTTTGCTGAAAAAGCCCGCGAGCTGCTCACCGTGCACGAAGTGGACGTGATGTTCGGTAACTGGACCTCGGTATCGCGTAAATCGGTTCTTCCGGTGATCGAAGAACTCAACGGACTTCTGTTCTATCCCGTCCAATACGAGGGTGAGGAATCGTCCAAGAACGTCTTCTACACGGGCGCTGCTCCGAACCAGCAGGCTATCCCTGCGGTCGATTACTTCCTCGAAGAGCTTGGCGTTGAAAAGTTCGCGCTGCTTGGCACCGACTATGTCTATCCGCGCACTACGAACAACATTCTCGAAAGCTACCTTCAGTCAAAAGGCATCGCTGCTGAAGATATCTTTGTGAACTACACCCCCTTTG
>JALRIK010000076.1 GCA_023255435.1 Marivivens sp. | reverse complement strand
CACAGTGATCACCATCGCGCACCGTCTGTCGACCATTGCCGATGCGGACAAGATCGTGGTTCTTGAGAACGGGATCATCGTCGAAGACGGCACCCATGAGGCGCTCTTGGCGCAGGGCGGGCGCTATGCGCAGTTGTGGCAGCGTCAGGAAAGCGAAGAGGAGGCCGCCTGAGACCTGCGTTTTTGGGGGCTCTGCCCCCGCCGCGGTGCGGCTCCCCCGGGATATTTCAGGCACAAAGGCAAGCATTTGCTCTTTGGGTCGCGCAGGACTTGGCAATCCTTGCCGCTTCACGGTATGAAGTGCGCAACAACTCTTTGGAAGGCCGTGGGCAGGGGATAAGATGAGCAACAACGAAAGCTTTATCGACGAGGTGACCGAAGAGGTCCGCCGTGATCAGCTCTTTGCCTATTTCAGGAAATACGGCTGGATTGCGGGGCTTGTCGTCGCTGGAATCGTCGGCGGTGCGGCTTGGACCGAATACCAGAAGGCCACCCGTGAAGCGGCTGCGCAGGCCAAGGGCGACGCCGTTCTTGCGGCGATGGAAGTGAACGAGCCAGAGGGCCGCGCCGCAGCTCTGGCTGCGCTTGAACCCCACGTGGTCAGCGCGCTTCTTGAAGCGGCGAGTTTTGTCGATCTGGGCGAGACGGATAAAGCGCGTGAGGCCTTTGCAGCTGTGGCGGGGGATGACAGCGCGCCCCAGATTTACCGCGATGTTGCTGGCTTCAAGATGGTGCTTTTGGAGGCTGATGGCCTTGCGCCTGCCGATCTCGAGCTGGCGCTTGGGCTCTACCTCAGTCCCGGTCATCCCTATCGGCTCTTGGCGCAAGAGCAGGTGGCTTTGGCCTATGTGAAGGCCGGAGACATCGAGACCGCGCGCAACAAGTTTCAGGCCATTGTGGAGGACGCCGAGGTTGCGAGGGGCTTGAGCCAGCGCGTCGAAGGGGCCATGGTTGCCTTGGGCGCGGCCGAAACGGCGTCGAATTGATCCGGAGGGACCACACGTGAGCGTTAAGAGACTCTTTGCCGGCACTGCAGCGCTTGCGTTTCTGGTCGCGTGTAGCGAGCCCGATCTTATTCTTCCGGGTGAACGGCTCGATTATCGGGACGGGATGGCGGGCGCCGCAGAGGCGCAGGTGAATTCCGAGCGCAAGATTGCGCTTCCCAAGGCGCGCGCCAATGCCGATTGGGAAACCATCGGCGGGGTTGCGACGCATAACCTTGGTCAGGTGGCACTTGGCGCAGCGCCGCAACTGGCCTTTGCCGTCGATCTGGGCGAGGGCGAAAGCCGCCGCGCGCGGATCACTGCATCCCCCGTTGTTTCGGGCGGTGTGGTTGTGGCGATGGATGCCCGTGCGCGTGTCACCGCGATGACGACCACAGGCGACGTGCTCTGGGCCAAAACGGTCGGGCCGCGCAACAGCGACGATCTAAATTCTGCTTCGGGCGGATTGCTTACGGCCTCGGGCGGTAGAGTTTACGTCGCGACGCCCTATGGCGCGCTTGTGGCGCTTGATCGCAACACGGGCGCCGAGATCTGGACCCAAGACCTCGGGGCACCCGCGAGCGCGGCGCCGACGGTGGACGGCAATCTTCTTTATGTGGTGGGCGGAGACGGCCGCGGCTGGGCCATCGAGGCCGAGACGGGCCGCGTGCGTTGGAACGTGATCGGCACGCCGCCTTCGCTCAATTCTGCTTCAGGGTCGGCAGTTGCCATTGCAGACGGTCTTGCGATTTTTCCGATGCCTTCGGGGGATTTGATCGCGGCCTTCAAATCGGGCGGGCTCCAGCGCTGGTCTTCCGTTATTGCGGGCGCACGTCTTGGCAACGCGGCGGCCTCGCGGATTTCGGATATTCCGGGTGGACCCGTTGTGAACGGTGACACGCTTTATGTCGGGAACGTCTCGGGCCGTGTTGCGGCTTTGGCGCTTGCCACGGGCGAGCGTCTGTGGACCGCGCGCGAGGGCGCAGAGAGTGCGCTTTGGTATGCGGGTGGATCGCTCTTTTTCGTGAATGACCTCAACCAGCTTGTGCGCATGGATGCCGCGAACGGCGAGGTGATCTGGCGTCAAGCGCTTCCCGGCTTTATTGAGCCGCGCTTCGGGCTCCCGAACACGCGCCATGCGAGTTATGGTCCTGTTCTGGCGGGGGGACGGCTTATCGTTGCCTCTTCGGACGGTGCGTTGCGGCAATTTGATCCGGTCTCGGGCGCTCTTGTCGGGCAGGTCGAACTTCCCGGCGGCGCGGCGAGCGAGCCGATCGTTGCGGGAGGCGTCCTCTACGTCGTTTCGAAGACGGGTCAATTGCTGGCTTTCCGTTGACGCAAAGATGGTGTATCGCCCCGATCTGATCTGAAAGGGCTCGGAATGACCTTTACTCTTGCTATCGTCGGGCGCCCCAATGTGGGGAAATCGACGCTCTTTAACCGACTTGTCGGAAAAAAGCTTGCGCTTGTGGATGACCAACCCGGCGTGACCCGTGATCTGCGCGAAGGCGATGCCCGTCTGGGACCGCTTCGTTTTACGGTAATCGACTCGGCGGGACTTGAAGAAGCGACCGACGACAGTCTTCAGGGGCGCATGCGCCGCCTGACCGAACGTGCTGTGGAAATGGCAGATGTGTGCCTGTTTCTGATCGACGCGCGGGCAGGGGTGACGCCTTCGGATCAGGTGTTTGCAGATATCCTTCGCAAGAAGAACGCCAATGTGATCCTTGCCGCCAACAAAGCCGAGGGGCGCGCGGGCGAGGCAGGGTTCTACGAGGCCTATTCGCTGGGGCTGGGCGAGCCTTTGCAAATCTCGGCCGAGCACGGCGAGGGGATGGTCGATCTTCTGGAAGTGCTGCAACCTATTGCCGAAGGCTTTGCCGAACGTGCTGAACAAGATGCGCCGATCATGGACCTTGAGGTCGGTGAAGAGGACGATGAGGCCGAAGAATACCAACTTCCCAGCTTTGACAAACCGCTCCAGATCGCGGTTGTCGGGCGTCCGAATGCGGGCAAATCGACCCTGATCAACAAGATCATCGGCGAAGAGCGACTTTTGACGGGACCCGAGGCGGGGATCACCCGCGACGCGATTTCGGTCAAGACCGTCTGGGACGATATTCCGATGCGGATTTTCGACACGGCGGGCATGCGCAAAAAGGCCAAGGTTCAGGACAAGCTTGAAAAGCTGTCCGTTTCGGACGGTTTGCGTGCTGTGAAGTTCGCCGAAGTCGTTGTGGTTCTTCTCGATGTGGAAATTCCTTTTGAACAGCAGGACCTTCGGATCGCTGACCTTGCTGAACGCGAGGGTCGCGCCGTTGTCGTTGCGGCGAACAAATGGGACGCCGAAGAGAACAAGCAGGAAAAGCTCAACGAACTGCGCGAAGCCTTCGAACGATTGCTTCCGCAGTTGCGCGGCGCGCCGCTTGTCACCGTGTCGGCCAAGACGGGCAAAGGGCTTGATCGTCTTCATGCTGCGATCATGCGGGCACATTTGACATGGAACCGCCGCGTCTCAACCTCGCAGCTCAACCGCTGGCTCACGGGGATGCTCGAACAGCACCCGCCACCCGCGCCTCAGGGCAAGCGGATCAAGATGCGGTATATGACCCAAGTCAAGACGCGTCCGCCCCAGTTCGTCGTGATGACAAGCCATCCCGAGAAGGTGCCTGAGAGCTATGAGCGCTATCTTATCAACGGCTTGCGCACTGACTTTGAGATGCCCGGAACGCCGATCCGACTCTATCTGCGCGATCAAGGGGACAAGAACCCGTTCAAGGATCGCAAGAAGAAACAGCCCTCAAAGCTGTCAAAGCACCTCAAGTAACAAAAAAGGCCCTCCGATCCGGAGGGCCTTTTGCTTTGTGAATTGGGCAGGAGTTAGATCAGTTTGCCTTCGGCCGTGATCGTGGTCTTGCCACCGAGATAGGGGTGCAGGACCGAAGGAAGAACGACCGAGCCGTCTTCTTGCTGGCCGTTTTCCAAAACCGCGATGAGGCAGCGACCGACCGCAAGGCCCGAGCCGTTGAGGGTGTGCACGAATTGCGGCTTGCCCCCATCTGCGGGTTTGAAGCGTGCGTTCATGCGGCGCGCCTGAAAATCGCCACAGGTCGAAACCGAAGAAATCTCGCGATAGGTGTTCTGCCCCGGGAGCCAGACTTCGATGTCGTGGGTGCGGCGTGCGCCGAAGCCCATATCGCCCGTGCAAAGCACGACGGTGCGATAGGGCAGCTCGAGTGCCTCAAGCACAGCCTGGGCGCATTCGGTCATCCGCTTGTGTTCGGCGTCCGACTGGTCAGGGTGGGTGATCGAGACCATTTCGACCTTTTCGAACTGGTGCTGGCGCAGCATGCCTGCGGTGTCGCGCCCCGCGCTGCCTGCCTCGCTGCGGAAGCATTGGGTATGGGCGACATAGCGGTGGGGCAGGCTGTCTTCGGCCACGGTCTCGCCGTTGACGAAGTTGGTCAGCGTCACTTCGGCGGTGGGGATCAACCACCATCCGTTCGTCGTCTGATAGCTGTCCTCGCCGAATTTCGGGAGCTGGCCCGTGCCGAGCATCATGTCCTCTTTGACGAGAACGGGCGTGATCGCTTCGCGCAGCCCGTGCTGGTCGACGTGCAGGTCGATCATGAACTGGGCGAGCGCGCGGTGGAGGCGGGCGACGGCGCCCGAGAGCACCACAAAGCGGCTCCCCGAGAGTTTGGCGGCCGTGCCGAAATCCATGCCCGATTGGACGGCGGCGAGGTCGTAATGTTCCTTGGGCGCAAAGTTGAAGGCGCGCGGCGTGCCCCACTTGCGGATTTCGACGTTGTCGTTTTCATCCGCCCCGTCTGGGGCATCCGCTGCAGGAATGTTCGGAATGGTGAGAAGCATCGCGTCAAGTCGGGCGCTCTCGGCCTTGGCCGCTTCGGTCATGGCTGCGACTTCGGCCTTTTTGTCGGCCACAAGGGCGCGCAGACGTTCGAATTCGGCCTCGTTGCCCGAGGCTTTGGCGGCGCCCACGTCTTTGGAGGCTTTGTTCTGTTCGGCCTGTGCGGTTTCGGCAGCGAGGATCTTGGCGCGGCGCGCTTCGTCGATGGCCAGAAGCTCTGAGGACAGGGGGGCAGCTCCACGGCGCGCGAGGGCAGCATCGAATGCTGCGGGGTTTTCGCGGATGGTGCGGATGTCATGCATGGGTCCGGTCCTTGGCTTGGAGTGAAATTGCAAAAGGGCTTATGCCATCCAAGTGCGCGAAGGGGAAGCGGGGAAAAAGCGGGAAATGCGGCAGGGGGCTCTGCCCCCGTCTGCGCGGGGCGCAGACTCCCCCGGGATATTTGCAGCACAAAGGCGGGAGGCGGGCTTGTGGGAACGCTATTGCTGCTTATTTTGAGGCAGGGCTGTGGTTGCCATTCCACGAGGGGGGCAGTAACGTGCCGCGACTTTTGGGGGAGTCTATCAGGCTTTTCCGTTCCGACTTATAAAAAGGGTAAAAGCCAATGCAGGGCATCCAATCCGTCATTCCGTTGATCCTCGTCTTCGGGATCATGTATTTTCTTTTGATCCGTCCGCAGCAGAAGAAAGTGAAAGAGCATCAGAACATGGTTGCCGCTCTGCGTCGCGGTGATCAGGTGGTCACGCAAGGCGGGATCATCGGGAAAGTCTCGAAGGTCAAGGACGACAACGAGATCGAAGTCGAGATTGCCTCGGGCGTTGTGATCCGCGTTGTGCGCGCCACCATCGCGCAGGTCGTCAGCAAGACCGAACCGGCCAAAGCCGAATAATCCAAGCGAAGAAGACCGACCATGCTCCAGATATCGATGTTCAAGCAGGCGCTGATTGTGCTGACCTGCGTGGTCGGTCTGTTGCTGGCCATGCCGAATCTTTTCTATTCGCGTGTGGAACAGCACAATGACGCCGTGACTGCTCTTGAAGCGGGGGCAAATGATCCCGCGCTCGAAGCGGCTACGGGACAGTGGCCTTCGTTTCTACCTTCGTCCATCGTGAACCTCGGCCTCGATTTGCGCGGTGGCGCGCATCTTCTGGCGGAAGTGCAGGTGGCCGATGTCTATGCCGCAACGCTTGATGGCATGTGGCCGCAGGTGCGTGACGTTCTCGTAAGCGAGCGCGATACCATCGGCTTTGTCACCCGCGAGGAGAGCGACGACGGTCTGCTCAGGGTCAAGATCTCGAACCCCGAAGCGATGGACCGCGCGCTTGAGCTCGTGCGCGGGCTTGCCCAACCAGTGGTGACGCTGACGGGCGCAGGCCAGAGCAACATCGTGGTCAGCGGCACGGGAGATATGATCACCATCGATCTGTCGCAGGCCGAGAAGATCGCCAGCGACGAGCGGACCGTTCTGCAATCGCTTGAGATCATCCGTCGCCGTATCGACGCGGCAGGCACGCGCGAGCCGAGCATCCAGCGTCAGGGCGAGGATCGTATCCTGATCCAGGTGCCGGGTGCCAAATCGGCGCAGGAACTCAAGGGATGGATCGGAACCACGGCGCAGCTCACGTTCCAGCCCGTTGTGGGCCGCACGAGCAATCCCGACGAGAACCCCGGTGCAGGCAACGAGATCCTTCCCGATGCGGAGCAGGAGGGCGTTTACTATGTCCTCGAGCGCACCCCTGTCGTGACGGGCGAGACCCTGACCAATGCGCAGCCCAGCTTTGACCAGAACGGCCGCCCTGCGGTGTCGTTCCAGTTCAACCCGACAGGCGCCCGCGCCTTTGGCGATTACACGGCCGAAAACATCGGTGCGCCCTTTGCGATCGTTCTGGATGACGAGGTGCTTTCGGCGCCGACCATTCAGGCGCATATCGCGGGCGGCTCGGGGATCATCACGGGCAACTTTACTGTTGAAAGCTCGACCAACCTTGCGGTTCTGTTGCGTGCCGGCGCGCTGCCGACCGAGCTGACCTTCCTTGAAGAGCGGACTATCGGCCCCGAACTGGGACAGGACTCGGTCGACGCGGGCAAGATCGCCGCGCTCGTGGGGATGGGCGGCGTGGTTGTCTTTATGGTTCTGAGCTATGGTATCTTCGGTGTCTTTGCCAATATCGCGCTAATGATCAACGTCGCGCTGATTTTCGGCGCGCTCTCGGTGCTTGGGGCAACGCTCACACTTCCGGGTATTGCGGGAATTGTTCTGACCATTGGTATGGCGGTGGATGCCAACGTTCTGGTGTTCGAGCGTATCCGCGAGGAGCTCAAAGTGGCGAAAGGGCCCGCGCGGGCGATCGAGCTTGGCTATGAGCGAGCGCTTTCGGCCATTCTGGACGCTAACGTTACGACCTTTATCACAGCTGCGATCCTGTGGCTTGTGGGCTCTGGGCCTGTGCGTGGCTTTGCGACCACGCTTGGGCTTGGCATTGTGACGTCCGTCTTCACCGCGATCTTTGTGACGCGTCTTCTTATTGTCTGGTGGTTCCAACGCCGCCGTCCGAAATCCATCGAGGTTTGATCTGATGCGCCTGAGACTTGTTCCGGACAATACCAACTTCAATTTCTTCCGCGTGGCGCGTGCCACCTTCGGGGCCTCTGTGGTTGCGGTGATCGCTTCGGTGATCCTCTTTATCACCATGGGTTTGAACTTCGGGATCGATTTCCGCGGCGGGACCACGATCCGCACGGATTCAACGGCTGCGGTCGATGTCGCGGCCTATCGCGCCGCTATCGAGCCTTTGGGCCTTGGGGATGTGACCATCACCGAGGTGTTCGATCCGACGTTCCGCGACGATCAACATGTGGCCATGGTGCGTATTCAGGCGCAGGACGGACAGGAAAGCGTGTCGGCCGATCTGATTGCAGATGTCGAGGCCGCGCTTCAGTCGGTCGATCCGTCGATCACTTTTCCGTCGGTCGAGAGCGTCGGTCCCAAGGTGTCGGGCGAGCTGATCCAGACTGCGGTTTATGCTGTTATCGGCTCGCTGATTGCGATCGTGCTCTATATCTGGGTGCGTTTCGAATGGCAGTTCGCCATCGGTGCAGTGCTGGCTCTTGTGCATGACGTGGCCTTGACCATCGGGCTTTGGTCGCTGTTCCAGATCAAGTTTGATCTGGCCATCGTTGCGGCGCTTTTGACCATCGTGGGGTATTCGATCAACGATACCGTGGTGGTGTTCGACCGCGCCCGCGAGAACCTCATCAAGTTCAAACAAATGCCGCTGATCGATGTTCTGAACCTTTCGGCAAACGAAACACTGAGCCGCACTTTGATGACCTCGGGCACGACGCTTCTTGCGCTCATTGCACTTTTGGTGCTGGGCGGTGATGTGATCCGCGGCTTTGTCTTTGCCATCACTTGGGGGATCGTAGTCGGCACCTATTCGTCGATCTATGTCGCGAAAAACATTGTGCTTATGCTCGGGGTCAAGCGCGACTGGTCCAAGGACAAGAAACCGACCGGCAATCAGTTCATGGATATTGATGCCTAAGGATACAGAGGCCTTGCCCGTGGGCGGGGCCTTTTCGCTTTTGAGGAAGAGTGCAAGATGCGACTGAATGAAGTTGTCTATACTGACGCAGTTCCCGTCGAAGGCTATGGCCCGGGGTTTTTCCGTCTGGGCGGCAAGGTTTACGAAGGCGCAATCGCCGTGCTTCCGCAGGGGATCGCGCCTTGGGGCGGATACGAGGATACTGCGACGCTCATCGCCTCAGCCTCCGATCTCGACGTGGTCTTTGTCGGCACGGGCGCCGAGATCGCGCATTTGCCCGCCGCGTTCCGAGAGGCTTTGGAAGAGGCGGGGCTTGGCGTCGAGAGTATGGCATCGCCCGCAGCCTGCCGCACCTATAACGTTCTTTTGTCCGAGGGACGGCGCGTCGCTTTGGCGCTGTTGCCCGTCTGATCTTTTCTCGGAGCGCGGGGTAGGCTAAGCCGATGGGTATGGAACTCGTTGTGACCGATCTTGGCTGTGCCCGTGGTGGCGTTCCGCTCCTTCAGGGCGTCAATTTCCGTTTGCATGAGGGTGAGGCGCTTGTTCTGCGCGGGGCCAACGGCATCGGGAAAACCACGCTGCTTCGCACCCTTGCAGGGCTTCAGCCGCCGCTCGGCGGGACAATCGACTGTCCCGAGGATCAAAGCGCCTATGCCAGTCACGCGGACGGCATCAAAGCGCAATTGACCGTGCGCGAGAATTTGGACTTCTGGGCTTCGGTTCACGGGACCGAGGTGCATGAAGGCGTGTTTCAGGCCTTTGACCTCGTGGAGCTGCGCGATCGTTTTGCAGGGACGCTCTCGGCAGGGCAAAAGCGTAGGCTTGGTCTTGCCCGTCTTGGGGTCATCGGGCGCAAGATCCTGTTTCTCGACGAGCCGACTGTTTCGCTTGACCGCTTCTCGGTCAAACTCTTTGCCGATTTTCTCAAAGAACAGCACCTTGCCAAAGGCGGTATCGCGGTGATTGCGACCCATATCGACCTTGGGCTAGAAGCACCCGAAATCGACCTTGAACCTTTCCGCGCGGCCTATGACGCTGGTGGATCGAGTGACGAGGCGTTTCTGTGATCGCGCTTCTCTTACGGGACCTGAGGCTTGCCGTGCGGGCAGGGGGCGGCTTTGGTCTTGGCCTTGCGTTCTTTTTGATCGTCGTGGTTCTGGTGCCTTTTGGCGTTGGACCCGAGGCTGAAATTCTGTCGCGAATTGCGCCCGGTATTCTTTGGGTGGCCTCGCTTCTTGCGGCGCTCCTCTCGCTCGACCGGATTTTCGCGCTCGATTACGAGGATGGCGCGCTGGCTCTCATCGCCACATCGCCCCTTCCGCTCGAAGGGGCAGCCTTTGTCAAAGCCTTGGCCCATTGGATCACCACGGGCTTACCGCTTACGCTTGCCGCCCCTGCGCTTGGGTTCCTCTTGAACCTCAAGCCAGATGCCTATTGGTTCCTTTTCATCTCGCTCGCACTTGGCACCCCAGCGTTGTCGATGATCGGAACCTTTGGGGCGGCATTGACTGTGGGATTACGTCGCGGCGGACTTTTGATGTCGCTCCTTGTCCTGCCGCTTTACGTGCCTACTCTTATCTTCGGTGCAGAGACGGTTCGTCGCGGGGCAGAGGGGCTGACAACCACGACGCCGCTCGTCATGGTGGCGGGCATCACGGCAGGGGTGTTTGCCTTTTTGCCATTCGCAACTGCGGCAGCGCTACGCATCAATTTGCGCTAGGGAGAGGGAAAACCTGATGTCACTCTGGGAATACGCAAACCCGAAGAAATTCATGAGCTTTACAGCGCCGATCCTGCCTGTGGTGACGGTTGCGGCTTTGGTCTGTCTGGTTTCGGGGCTTGTCTGGGGGTTCTTCTTTACCCCCGAAGATTACCGCCAAGGCTCGACGGTCAAGATCTTTTATATCCATGTGCCCTCGGCTCTCATGGCGATCAACGCTTGGTTTATGATGCTGGTCGCCTCGCTCATCTGGCTTATCCGCCGTCACCATGTTTCGGCTCTGGCGGCCAAGGCCGCTGCGCCCGTCGGCATCGTGATGACGCTGATCGCGCTCGTCACGGGTGCGATCTGGGGCCAGCCGATGTGGGGCACTTGGTGGGCATGGGACCCGCGTCTAACCTCGTTCCTGATCCTCTTCCTGTTCTATCTTGGCTACGTTGCGCTTTGGGCGGCGATTGACGATCCCGATACCGCGGCAGACCTCACTTCGGTTCTGTGCATCGTGGGGTCGGTGTTCGCTGTGCTCAGCCGCTATGCGGTCAACTTCTGGAACCAAGGTCTGCACCAAGGTGCGTCGCTCTCGATGGATGCCGAGGAGAACGTTGCCGATATCTTCTGGTATCCCGCGCTTGTCGCCATTGCAGGCTTTGTCCTTCTTTTTATCGCGCTGGTGCTTTTGCGCACCCGCACTGAAATCCGTTTGCGCCGTATTCGTGCGCTCGAAACCCGTGCTCGGAGGTCTTAATGCCTGAACTCGGTAAATATGCCGTCCATGTGCTCAGCTCCTACGGCTTGAGCCTTGCTTTGCTTGTCGGAATCGTCGCGGTGAGCCTTGTGCGCTCGCGCAGCGTCAAAGCCCGCCTGGAAGCGTTGGAGAAGCAAGATGGCTAAGGTTTCGCCTTTGGTCTTTATTCCGCCGATTGCCTTTGTTGCCGTGGCGGGGCTTTTCTTCGGGGGGATGTTCTTCGGGGCCGAGGATGATCTTCCTTCGACGTTGATTGGACGCGAAGCGCCTGCGCTTCCTGCCGAGGCTCTTGCCGATCTGGATCAACTGACCGATGCGGATTTGCGCGCGGGCGAGATTACCTTGGTCAACTATTGGGCAAGCTGGTGCCCACCGTGCCGCGCCGAGCATCCCACGCTCAAGGATCTTGCCGCGCAAGGCTATCGCGTTGCGGGTGTGAATTTCCGCGACGACGAGGCAAACGCGCTCAAATATCTCGAAGAAGAGGGCAACCCGTTCTTCAAAAGCGCCTTTGATCCACGAGGCCGCACCTCGATCGACTGGGGTGTGACTGCGCCGCCGGAAACCTTTATCGTTGATGGCGACGGTAAGGTGCTGTTCCGCTTTGCGGGACCTCTGATCGGATCGGATTACGAGAACCGCTTTCTGCCCGCACTCAAAGAGGCGACAGGCGAATAATCAGCAGGCGACGGCGGCGCGAAGGCCGCTGTTGCCGAGCGCCATCATACCCTGCGCGCGATAGCTCCATCGAATAGATCGGCTCGCCGATTTCAAGTACGATGACAAGCTCGATCCCCTCAAGCTCGCTGTCCTGAATGCCGCGGGCCGCCGCCTCGAACACATCGTCGATCATCGCGGCCTGATGGCACCAGACTTCGAGAGGGGGGAGAGCGTCGCTCCGCTCTTCGGTGATCTGCGAGAGCACATAGCCCTGTTCGATCGTATCCGCCCAGTCGTCCGCACCGCGTCCATAGACGCAGGCCATCACACAATCCCCGACAGCAAGTGTTTCGGCAATGGCGGCCTGCCATTGGCGTTCGCTGTCCTCATGCGCCACGAGGACCGCCACATAGGGGCGACCTTCGGGCAGGCGGGGCAGGATCTGGCCGGCATCAAGCCGAATGTGGGTATACTGGATCATGCCCCAATCATCCCGCTGCCCCGTGGATTCGTCAAAGTGACTCCCGTGGATAAGCTGTGGATAAACCTAGGGAAAACCCGTGTATCTTCGAATTCGGGCGGGGGGAGGCCGCGCAAAAGCGCGGGGCACAAAAAAATCGCGCCCCGAAAGGGGCGCGATCTGTTTGGTTGCCAAAGTCCTAGATTAGGAGGCTTTGGCAAGGTTGCGCAGCACATAGTGCAGAACGCCACCGTTTTCGATGTATTCGATTTCGGGTGCAGTATCGATACGGCACTTGATGTCGATGGTCTTGGTCGAACCGTCAGCATAGGTGATGTCCGCCTGAACGATCTCGAGCGGCTTGACGGTGTCGAGACCGCGGATCGAGACCGTTTCATCGCCCGTGATGCCGAGCGACTTGCGGTTTTGGCCGCCGGTGAACTCGAAGGGGATCACGCCCATGCCAACGAGGTTGGAGCGGTGGATACGCTCGAACGACTCGGCGATCACGGCCTTGACGCCCAGAAGAGCGGTGCCCTTGGCAGCCCAGTCACGCGACGAACCTGCACCGTATTCGATACCTGCGAAGATAACGAGCGGGGTGCCCTGTTCCTGATAGGCCATCGACGCATCGAAGATCGAGGTCTGTGCGCCATCAGGTCCTTTGGTGTAGCCGCCTTCAACGCCGTCCAGCATCTCGTTCTTGATGCGGATGTTGGCGAAGGTGCCGCGCATCATGACTTCGTGGTTGCCGCGACGTGCGCCGTAAGAGTTGAACTCGCGCGGGGCAACCTGACGCTCGGTCAGATATTTACCTGCGGGGGTCGTCTCTTTGAACGAGCCTGCGGGCGAGATGTGGTCGGTGGTGATCATATCGCCGAGGATGGCCAGAACCTTGGCTCCCTCGATGTTCTTGATCTCGCCCTTTTCCATGCCCATTCCCTGGAAATAGGGCGGGTTGGCGATATAGGTCGAGGACGCCGGCCAGTCGTAGGTTTCTGCTTCCGAGGTCTCGACCGACTGCCACTTGGCGTCGCCCTTGAACACGTCGGCATATTTCTTGACGAAGGCTTCGCGGGTGACGACTTCGTCGACCAGTTTGGCGATCTCGTCGTTGGTCGGCCAGATGTCCTTGAGGTAGACGTCCTGACCGTCCTTGCCTTTGCCGAGCGGCTCGGTGGTGAGGTCGATGTTCATGTCACCTGCAAGAGCATAGGCCACAACGAG
>JALRIK010000075.1 GCA_023255435.1 Marivivens sp. | reverse complement strand
TATAATGCCCTTTAATGTTGGTTCCTTGGGACAGTGTCGAGCGGTTGCGATTAGGTGATGCTTGGCGCGGCCAGGTCAGAGTAGTTTCAGGCATGATAAAGTCTTCGTTAATCTTTCGCTGACCTTTTGTTCCTTGGGTTAGGCAATCGTCAAGCAGTTAAATTGAACGCTGGCCGTCTACTCAAGCAATTAAATATAAAATGGATCCAAGAGGGTTGCTGTTGCAATTGTTGCTCGTGTTCGAGACCATTGATGGCTGCGCACTCGCGAACGACTTTACAAAAATGCCCCTTTGCCTGCATGACGGGGGGCAGAGCGCTGAGATTATCCGGGCGTTTCGATTTTGGACGAGATTTTGATTTCGGTATACGAGATGGTATACATTGCCCATATCAGTGGCGCTAAGTCATTACTTTTAAAAATATTTTGGTAAAATTGTGGCAGCCCGTAGGGGAATCGAACCCCTCTTTCCAGGTTGAAAACCTGGCGTCCTAACCGATAGACGAACGGGCCACTCTGTGTGAGCGCTGATTATGAAATACGCCAAACTTCCGCAAGGGGATTCGTGCGATTTTTTGACTTTGGCGCGAAAAAAGTTTCGAGACGTAAAGTCTTCTGTCGTCGCGCTTATTCGGCGCGGGCGGCATCTTCTAGGCGAAGTTGAACCGATTGCCGACCTTGCCAGATGTTGATCTCGAGCCGCCCTGCGAGATGGAAGCGCGCGCCATTATGTTGTTCGAGCATTTGCCCCATCGGGCCATCCATCGCGCCAAAGGCGATGGCATCGATCCGCGCCCCGAGCCCATCGCCGAAACCGATCTTGAGATGGTTCGCGCCGACCCGCTTGGCAAAGCTGATCTGAACATCTGGAAACGCAAACCGAGGGGCAGGGGCACTCGCTCCGAAGGGGCCCGCCTTTTCGATCTCTTGCACAAGCTCGACCGTCGCAGCACCCGGCATGAGGATGCCGTCCAGCGTCAAGTCCTGTGGCCCGAGGTCACCCGCTCCCTGTTTCGCCAAAAGTTCGCCAAGCCGCTCCATCGCAGCTTCGAGGTTGCCCCGCGTCACGGTGAGGCCCGCAGCCATTTTGTGCCCGCCGCCTTTGACCAAGAGCCCTTCGTGCGCGACGCGATGGATCGAGGCACCGAGGTCGATCCCCGAGACGGATCGGCCAGAGCCTTTGCCCTCGTCGCCGTCAAAGCCGATGACCACGGTTGGCCTGTTGGTCGCTTCCTTGAGGCGGGCGGCGACGATCCCGACGACACCGGGATGCCAGCCTTCGCCTGCGGCCCAGACTAAGGGACCGTCAAGGCCGCGCTGGGTCGCCTGTTCAAGCGCAAGTTCGCGCACGTTTGCTTCGATGTCACGGCGTTCGCGGTTCAATTCGTCGAGTTTGGCCGCAATGGTTTGGGCTTCGAGCGGGTTGTCGGTCGAAAGAAGCCGCGCCCCGAGGTCGGCTTTGCCGATGCGCCCGCCCGCATTGACTCGCGGTCCAAGCAGGAACCCGAGGTGATAGGTGCTTGGAGCACTGTCCATGCCCGCCACGTCGGCCAGCGCGACAAGGCCGGGTCTTTGGCGCTGCGCCATCACGGTCAGGCCTTGGCGGACAAAAGCACGGTTTACACCGATGAGCGGGGCCACATCGGCAACGGTCGCAAGTGCGACAAGATCGAGGAGCGCCATCAGGTTGGGGCCGTTTACGCTCTCGGCGCGCAATTGGCGGTTCGCTTCTACAAGCATAAGAAACACGACACCTGCAGCGCAAAGATGTCCAAGCTCGCCTGTTTCGTCCTGACGATTGGGGTTCACCACAGCATAAGCGGGCGGAAGCGTCTCGCCGCCCAAGTGGTGATCCAGAACCACGACATCCGCACCTTTGGCTGCCGCGATCGGCCCATGGCTCAACGTGCCGCAATCCACGCATACGATCAGCCCGTGATCGCGGGCCAGAGCCTCCATCGCGGGTTCGTTCGGCCCGTATCCTTCGTCGATACGGTCGGGAATATAGAGCGTTGCCTCGCGGCCCATCTGGCGCAGCCACGTCAACAAGAGAGCCGCCGACGAGCCACCATCCACGTCATAATCCGCAAACACCGCGATTTTTTCGCGCGCTTTTACGGCCTTGAGAAACCGCTCGGCGGCGCGGCCCATGTCCTTGAGGACGAGGGGATCAGGGAGAAGATCGCGGAGCGTCGGGGCAAGAAAGCCGCTGGCCGCTTCGGGCGTAACGCCGCGCCGCGCGAGGGTTCTACAGAGCGCCGAGGGCAGGCCCGTGGTCTGCTCCATCGCCTCGGCAAGACGCTCGGTTTCGACGCTGGGGCCTATCCAGCGCCGTCCCGTGAGCGAATGTGTGACCCCGAGATACCCCAACCTTATTTAGTTGGGTTGCGATAGGTCATGCGGCGAACCGAGCCGGTCTTAGAGCGCATGAGAATGGTTTCAGCGGTCAGATACCCGACCTCGCGTTTGATACCCGAAACAAGCGAACCATCGGTCACGCCCGTGGCGGCAAAGATCACATCGCCCGTTACGAGATCGTCACGCGTATAGACGCGGTCGAAATTGGTGATGCCTGCCTTGCGCGCGCGTGCACGTTCGTCGTCGTTGCGGAACAACAGTTTGCCGAACATCTGGCCGCCCATGCACTTGAGCGCGGCAGCAGCGAGAACACCCTCGGGGGCGCCGCCAGATCCCATATACATGTCGATGCCCGTTTGTTCGGGTTCGGCACAGTGCATGACGCCCGCAACGTCCCCGTCTGTGATCAAACGGATTGCGGCCCCCGTGGAGCGCAGTTCCGCGATCATTTCCTCGTGACGCGGACGTTCGAGGACGCAGACGGTAATATCTTCGGTCGAGCAGCCCTTGGCCGAGGCGAGTGCGGAAACCCGCTCGGACGGCGACATCGAGAGCGTTACGACCCCAGGCTTGAACCCCGGACCGATTGCGAGCTTTTCCATATAGACGTCGGGCGCGTGCAACAGGGTGCCGCGCGGCGCCATGGCGATCACGGTAAGTGCATTGGGCATATCTTTGGCGGTAAGCGTCGTGCCTTCGAGCGGGTCGAGCGCGATATCCACCGCAGGTCCATTTCCCGTGCCGACCTCTTCGCCGATGTAAAGCATCGGTGCTTCGTCGCGTTCACCTTCCCCGATCACGACGACGCCCTGAATGTCGAGCATGTTGAGCTGGTCACGCATCGCGTTCACAGCCGCTTGGTCGGCGGCTTTTTCGTCTCCACGGCCGATCAGATTTGCCGAAGCAAGCGCAGCCGCCTCGGAGACACGAGCGAGACCGAGCGAAAGCATGCGATCATAAAATTCGGGAGATTGGGCCATGATATTTCCTGAAAACTAAACTTTTACGGACCTCTATCCTGCCGAACGGCAAGGGGGCAAGGCTGAGAGCGCTAACGCTCTGGTCATTAATTCAAGAGCGCCACAGGACGACCCATGGACTTTGGTTTGCTCAGACGGATTCGATCCTGAGTGCGAGGGGTGTTCCACTGACGACACCCGTTTCCATGCAAGCCTCGAGGGCCTGATCAAGAGCGGTTTGCGTGGTCTTGTGCGTAACGATGAGCACCAAAGCGGTCAGGTCCTGTTGGCCGTATTGGCGCATACGGTCGATCGAAACGCCGTTGTCGCCAAGGGCACGGGCGACCTTGGCCAATGCGCCCGGTTTATCCTGAAGCTGGAGGCGGAGGTAATAGGGAGCCGAAACCGCCGCACGTGCAGAAGCGGCTTTGCGCAACGTTCTTGCAGGCTGACCGAAGGTAGCAATACGCACACCTCGCGCAAGATCGCAGACGTCGCCCATAACCGCACTGGCGGTCGGGCCTTCGCCTGCGCCTGCACCGCGAAGAACGATCTGACCGACGCTGTCGCCTTCGAGAACAACCATATTGGTACCGCCCTGAAGCTGGCCGAGCGGCGAAGTGTCGGGCACAAGGCAAGGCGACATCCGCTGTTCAAGGCCGCGTCCCGTCATCTGGGCCACGCCAAGGAGCTTGATCTTATATCCCATATCGGCGGCTTGATGGATGTCGTCGATGGTGATCGAGCCGATCCCTTCAAGTTCGACATTGTCGAAATCGACTTGCGTGCCGAAAGCGATTGCAGCGAGGATCGCGAGCTTGTGACCTGCGTCGATGCCGCCCACGTCCAAATTCGGGTCCGCTTCAAGATAGCCGAGTTGGTTCGCTTCTTCGAAGACCACATCATAGGGAAGACCCGCGCTTTCCATGCGGGTCAGGATATAGTTACAGGTACCGTTCATCACGCCCATGACGCGGCTGATCGCGTTACCGGCAAGGCCTTCGAGCAGCGACTTGATCACGGGGATGCCGCCCGCGACCGCTGCCTCGTAGCGCACGCAGATGCCTGCATCTTCGGCGGCCTCGGCGATGGCTTGGCCGTGGATGGCAAGAAGCGCCTTGTTTGCGGTTACAACGTCTTTGCCCGTTGCGATTGCGGCTTCGATGGCCTCCTTGGCTGCCCCCTCGGAGCCACCCATCAGCTCGACAAAGAGATCGACGTCATCGCGCTTGGCAAGCTCGACTGGATCATCTTCCCACGCATAGGACGAGAGATCGACACCGCGATCTTTGGCCTTGGAACGGGCCGAGACCGCCGTCACCACGATCTTTTTGCCGGTGCGCATCTCCAGACGCTCCGCTTGGTTCTGGATGATGCGGATAACACCGACACCAACCGTTCCGAGACCAGCGATACCAAGGCGAAGGACGTCTGACATGAAAGATTCCGAGTTAGAAAACGACTTAGTGCGCTGTTACCCCGAAAGCAGGATCAGCGCAACGCAACATAGGGCAAAGAACGACAGGCAAAGTCAGCGTGTGCCTAAAGCATTCGCGCGCGCTATCTGGGCATCGGTCGCAGCTTCGATCCTGTCGGTTTTCTCGGCGCTTTGTGCTGCGGCCGCGAGGATGGGCAAAACGTTTGTCGGTCTGGGAAAGGCGGCGGCTTGGGCTTCGGGGAGAAGCGTGTCCGCAATATCGGGAAATTGCCCGCACCCCGAAAGAGCCAACAGAATGACAAAATTGCGCAACATGTTCCGCCTTTCAAAATCCTGAAGCGGTTTTAGCGACCTGCGCGGGAGAGGCCAAGGCAAATGAAAAGGGCGCCCTGCGGCGCCCCGTTCCCGTTAATGTGCGGGCTTGATAAAGGTCCCGTTCCGTAACTCGCGCATCGCGGTGCGCAGCTCTTCTTGGGTGTTCATCACAATAGGCCCATGCCATGCAACAGGTTCTTCGAGCGGCGCGCCAGAGATCAGCAAGAAGCGGATACCTTCTTCGCCTGCCTGAACCGTCACTTCGTCGCCCGTGCCGAACCGGATCAGTGTGCGATTGCCCGAAAGGTCGCGGATGTTAACCTCTTGGCCCATGACTTCCTTCTCCAGAAGGACGCCTTCGGGTTTGGACGCATCCGCAAAGGCGCCCGATCCTTCGAACACATAGGCAAAGGCGCGGCGATAGGTATCGATCTTGAAAGTCTTTTTCACGCCTGCGGGCACAAAGATATCGAGATACTGCGGATCAGCCGCGATACCGTCAACAGGGCCGCGCTTGCCCCAGAATTCGCCGATCACGACTTTGACGCGGGTGCCGTCATCGTCGATGATCTCGGGAATGTCTTTGCCTTTGACGTCCTGATAGCGCGGCGCAGTCATCTTGAGCGAAGAGGGCAGGTTCGCCCAGAGCTGAAAACCGTGCATCTGGCCCTTGGCATTTCCTTTAGGCATTTCCTGATGCAGAATACCCGACCCTGCGGTCATCCACTGGATATCGCCCGCACCGAGCGTTCCGGTATTGCCAAGAGAGTCACCATGCTCGACCGTGCCGTTCAGAACATAGGTGATGGTTTCGATCCCCCGATGGGGGTGCCACGGAAAGCCGCGCATATAATCCGACGGATGATCGCCGCGAAAATCGTCGAACAGCAAAAACGGATCGAGTTCTGTCGGGTCCTGAAAGCCGAATGCGCGGTGAAGTCGAACACCTGCGCCCTCCATGGTCGGAACGGCCTGACGGGTTTCGAGTGTTGGGCGGATAGACATTTTGCATCTCCATTGGAATTGACACAAATCTAGTGCTCGAGGACCACTTGGGCAATTCGACCTGATGCACATGAAAGGTGCGCAAATGCAGGTCAAAGCTTGTTTTGTTCAAGAAGCAACTCTAGCTAGAAGCCACAACATAGGGGACAGATTGTGGATTTCGAACTTTTTCAACCCGACGAAAAGGGCGTTATCGCCCGTATTACACCGAATAACTTCCGCAGAACCGTGGCTTATGTTGCCATTGCGCTCTTGGGAGCCTTGTTTTTGCTTCTCGCCTTGAACGGTGGAATGGCGACGATCTGGATCGCGGTGCTCTTCGTGCTCGGGCTCGGATCGCTGTATCTGGCAGAAACGCTTCGCCGCGCGAGCGCCGTGACGCTGGAATTCACAACACAAGAGGTCCGTGACAGCTCGGGTCGGGTACTCTGCACCTTGGCAGAGATCGAAAAGGTCGAGCGGGGGGCCTTTGCGCTTAAACCGTCGAACGGATTTTCCATTGTTCTCAAGGCGAAAGCGCCATTTGCTTGGGCCCCCGGTCTTTGGTGGCGGATGGGTAAACGGATCGGTGTCGGCGGTGTAGTCTCGGCGGGACAGGCCAAGGCCTTTGCTGAAGCAATCCAGACAAGAGTGGTCTAAGCCGAATTCGAAGCTTCGCCGCCGAAACATGCTCGGCGGCGGCTCTTTTAACAGACTTGGGTCGCTACGCCTTGGTCCTCATTGTCGTTCCAGCAAAGCTGGCTTGTTGTGAAACGCGGAAGCGCCGCTGCAACCTGATGGAAGATGAAGGGATCGATACCCACATCGAGAACAGGCGTGTGCGGCACCCATGATTCCACCGCGATCACCACTCTGCCGTCCGCGACCGTCGGCAGCACCTTTTGAACATCGCTTGCGAGTGAGGAGTCGGTGAGTGGCGCTTTGCTGCCTTTCACTTTCGACCAGACCACATTGTATTTGTTCTGGTCTTTATTCCAGCGCGCGACCGTCACCCGCATTTCGGTATTCGTCGTGGCACTGTTCAATTCCTGCTGAACTTTCCACAATGAGTTGAAATAAATGGGTGTGACGTGGTTCGTCTCGCGGCTCAGAATGTCGGCCAGAACGTGCGCGGTCTTGAGCGATTGCGCCTGAGAGCGCACCGCATCGAAGAGCACGAACCCCATCGCAAAGGTCACAAGCAGGAGCGGCATGGTAATCGCTGCTTCGACCCCGATGGTGCCATCCTCGGACCGCGAGAATTTGCGGACAAAATTGCGTAACGGTGTCAGCATCATACGGGCTCCATCACGAAAGCGTTCGACGCGGTAAGGGCATAAGCGCCACCGTTATGCTCGGGCGGGTGGAACAAGAAAGGCGTCGTCGTCGGGAAGATCGGATCGAAGAGAGCGCAAACCCGCAAGATCATCACATCGTTCGCACCGCCGGGGGTGAAACTGGCCAACGGTTGGGTCGTCAAAGAACGATCATTGCAGGAATAGGTTGCAGGAAGATCCTGCCAGGCACGCAGATCGACCATCCGCATTTCGATGCGAAGCTGGTTCATGCAATCGGGGATAATGCCCGCCTTGTCACAAATGGATTGGCGGAGCGTGTTCACGTCGATCTGGGCGCTCGTGTCGATCTTGAAGGCGCGCACGGCCTTGTCCACGCCCCGATCGAGCATTGCGTTGCGCAGCATCACCATTCCAAGCTCGAAACTGGACAGGGTGAGAAAGATCAGCGCAGGAAAAACCAGTGCGAATTCGACCGTCAGGCCACCGTCTTCGGCGCGTGCAAATCGGCGAAGAGCACGTCTGATGGCTTTGGGGTGCAATTTGCTAACCATATTCATTCGATCAGCCTCAATTCATTGATGTCGGATGCGATTGCTTTGAATGCATCGTTGATGTTGGCGCCCGCGACGCGGTAGAAATGCGAAGGAGAGCTTGCGCAATTGCGCATCTTGTTTGCGGCGGTGTCCGAGACCTCGAAACCGATGGTCCATATCATGATCCCGGCATTCTTTGCAGCCTGACAGATGTTGGCCTGAAGCTGGTCCGCAAGCTGGGTCGTGTAGCGCGTGTAATACCACTGGGGGCGCTGATAGGAGTAAACATAACGCGACAGATACCAGCTGAAATTATAGGTGTTCCAATGGCTGTAGTGGCTCGAGTCCTGATAGGCCCAGCTTGCGATCCGTGCCGAGGTCGAGTTCTCACCGTCGGTCATCAGAACCATCGCCTTGATCGAGTTCTTGGTATTGTAGTTCAAAGGACGGTTCGCGGCGCCTGATGCGACTTTCCCGCTGGCGACAAGATTGGCGTTGATCTGGCGCGTGGACGGATCAAGCAGAGCGGCAGCCCATTTCGTGCCCATATAGATCGCCGTACCTGCACGCGGTTGCAGTTGGTCGATCTGGTTCTTGAGCGCCGCAGCGTTCTGGCTCCAGGGCGTGATGCGTTCATAGGTCTGCTGTGGGCAAACGGTGTTGTTCATCTCGTTGTTGTAACCGCTCCAGTTCCATTGGAAGTGCTGGTCCTGTTGGTAATTATGGTTCCAATCAAGGCTCACACGGCTGAACTGGTTGTCGGGGACATCCACACAATAGGAATAGTTGTGCAGTTGGCGGTTCGGGATCTGGGAAAAGAGATCGGGGCCGATGTTGACCTGTTCCGAATAGGGCACAAGGCTGACGGTCACGAGCCCGTTGCTCGCATTGTTGGCAAGAACCGTATCGATAAAGGATTTTGCTGCGGTCTTGAGGTTTCCGATGCGGCCATAGCTCGCCATCGAGCCGGAGATGTCGAGCGCGAGGGAAATTTCCACGTTCTCGATGCGCTCTTCGGCAACGGCTTTGACCTTGACCTTCATCGAGCCCGAAAAGGGGCCCGCGTCTTCAGTGAATACACCAAGCAATTTGCCAAATATCATCTGAACGTCGTCTTCGGCCTCGACCGTGGCGGTGCGCGACGAGACCGTCGAGACGGTGTTATAGGTCTTGAGCGTCTGGGACAGACCCGCTTTGGCGAAATAATCCACGATAACGGTATTGCCCGGAATGGTTTGTTGCATGTCTGCGGCGGCAACGGCGGCACGGTCGGCAAGAGCCTGAAGCTCGGTTCTGCGCGTCTCGACACGCATCACGTCGACCGCCATGCCCGTAAAGATGAACATGATAACAAAGGCATACAGCGAAAAAATGACAAACACGCCGTCTTCTTCGTTATGGAACCTTTGCAAAAAGGCTCTGGTCCTCTCACGGAGTGAATACGTCTCCGATTTCAATGACCGTTTCATATTGTTCTTCCTCGAATCAAATCTCTTCAAATTGACGATCAAACCAACGCCGTGACACACTAATGGTCAGTTCATATACACTAATGGCTATGGCGGAATTGAGGCGAACTACGGCCTTAGTTGAGTGAAAACCTGTTCATTTCATGACATTAGGCCGGATTGCAGCCGATTGTTTCCAAATGCGGGCCTATTGTCGGGATAAGGCTCAACCGAATGATTAGGATTTGATCTTTTGCGATAACGCTTTTGTTTAGCGTCCGAGTTGACCGCCGCCCCTAGACACTGGGAGGGAGGGCGCCGATATTGGCGGGTATGAGTCTGCCCCCGACCTTCCTCGATGAATTGCGAAACCGACTGTCGCTGACGCAAGTCGTCGGGCGCAAAGTCATGTGGGACATGAAGAAGTCCAATCAGGCCAAGGGCGACATGTGGGCGCCGTGCCCGTTCCATCAGGAAAAAAGCGCGTCTTTCCACGTGGATGACCGTAAAGGTTACTATTATTGCTTTGGCTGCCACGCCAAGGGCGATGCGATTTCTTTCGTGCGCGAAACCGAGAACGTCAGCTTTATGGAGGCAATTCAGATCCTCGCAGGTGAAGCGGGCATGCCTGTGCCGCAAAGCGACCCCAAAGCGCAGGAAAAATCGGATCATCGCACCGAACTCAGCAAAGTGATGGAAGAGGCGGTGAAGTATTACCGTCTGCAACTCAAAACGGGCGCAGGATCAGCTGCGCGCGCCTATCTCGCCAAGAGGCAGCTGAGCGAGGCTGCACAGGACCGTTGGGAAATCGGCTTTGCGCCAGATGGCTGGCAGGGGCTTTATGACGCCCTCACGGGCAAGGGTATCCCCGAAAAACTGTTGATCGACGCAGGGCTCGCGAAAGCCTCCGATCGCGGCAAGAAGCCCTATGACACATTTCGCAACCGGATCATGTTTCCAATCCGCGATGCGCGAGGGCGAGCGATTGCCTTTGGCGGTCGCGCGATGGACCCGAGCGACAATGCCAAATATCTGAATTCGCCCGAAACTTTGCTGTTCGACAAGGGGCGCAGCCTCTTTAACCACGGCAAGGCTCGAGAGGCCGCAGGCAAGGGCGCGCCCCTCATCGTGGCCGAAGGCTATATGGACGTGATCGCTCTTTCAGAGGCGGGGTTCGGGGCGACGGTAGCCCCGCTCGGCACAGCCGTGACCGAGGATCAGCTTCGTATGCTTTGGCGCATTTCACCCGAGCCGATCATCGCGCTCGACGGCGATACCGCAGGCATTCGCGCCGCGATGCGTGTTGTCGATCTTGCGCTTCCGATGCTCGAAGCGGGACAGTCGCTTCGTTTCGCGATTATGCCCGACGGTATGGACCCCGACGATCTCATCAAAGCCAAAGGCGCGGATGCCGTGCGCGAGGTTCTGGAAAGCGCGATGCCGATGGTGCAACTACTGTGGCGGCGCGAGACCGAGGGGAAAATCTTTGACAGCCCCGAGCGTCGAGCCGCCTTGGACAAGACCTTTCGCGAAAAGATAAGGTTGATCAAGGACCCCTCGATCCGCTCACACTACGGCGAGGCGATCAAAGAACTGCGTTATGATCTCTTCGGGCGCAAGCCGCGCTCGGCCCCGCGTGCAGGATTTACACCGCGCCGTGCATGGAATGCGCCGCAGCCCCCGCTGACCACGACCAAATCCTCGATGTTGGCCAACGAGGCGGTGAACGAGGATATCCTCCGCGAGGCCGTGATCCTTGCCACAGCGATCGCCAATCCCTCTGTCCTTGGTCAATTCGAGGGCGAGATCGAACGCATGATCTGCTCGACACCCGAACATGCGCAATTGCGCTCGGCGATCTTGAAACACGCCCACCAAGAGGATGTCCGCCACGCGATAGCAGCGGAACTTGGCCAGCAGCCTCTTGAAAAACTCTTTGCCCAACGCCACGTGGCTATCACGCCCGCCGTGCGTCGCGCGGGGGATGATGAACTTGCGCGTATGTCGCTTGCAGAAGAGCTGGCCAAGCTGAATGCCCGTCGCGGCCATGCCCGCGAGCTGCGCGAGGCGATGGAAGATCTTCAGGGCGTCGCCGATGAAGGGCTGACATGGCGGCTTGGGCAAGCGGCGCGTGCACTCGAAGGGGGTGGCGCAGGCGAAGACAAGGAGGACAAAGCGGAATATGAAGTCGGTGCGAACGGAGCACGCATGAAGCGTGACGAGCGCGAAGCCTTTAGTTCATTGCTTCGCCAAATCGGAATGTCAGGCTCCTCGAAGGAATGAGCGAGCGAATTTTCGGTAAAAATCTTAGAAAAACGACCCTAAGTGGTTGCGAATCTCTCACTGGGCAGATTGATTCGACTTTAACCGAATCACGCGAATCAGATGATCGCCCCTTCATCGTTTGAGGAGAGCCAGATGGCACAAAAAGATAACGAAGAAACCAAGGACAGCGATCAGGACAGCGACATTTCCATGGACGTTAGTCAGGCGGCCATCAAACGGATGATCGCTGACGCGCGTGAGCGTGGCTATATCACCTACGATCAGCTCAATCAGGTTCTTCCGCCGGATCAGGTTTCGTCCGACCAGATCGAAGACGTTATGTCGATGCTCTCGGAAATGGGCATTCAGGTCACCGAAGACGACGAAGCGGACGACTCCGACGAGAACAGCGCATCGACCGCCATCGCGACGACGGGCGGAAACCGCGACGTTGCTCTTGCGGGTCAGGAAACCGAAAAGCTCGACCGCACCGATGACCCCGTTCGCATGTATCTTCGCGAAATGGGGAGCGTCGAACTCCTCTCGCGTGAAGGCGAAATCGCCATCGCCAAGCGGATCGAGGCTGGTCGCAACACCATGATCCTCGGGCTTTGCGAAAGCCCGCTGACCTTTCAGGCAATCACTATCTGGCGCGACGAACTTCTTTCCGAAGACATTCTTCTGCGCGATGTGATCGACCTCGAAGCCACCTTCGGCAACCAGCTCGGCGACGAAGAAGGCGATGACGAACCAGTTGTCGATACCTCTGCGCCCGCTGTGGCCAAGCCCAACAAAGAAGACGAGCCCGAGCTTGATGCCGACGGCAACCCGATTATGGGCTCTGACGACGAGGACGAGGACGACGATCAGGCAAACATGAGCCTTGCTGCCATGGAAGCCGCGCTCAAGCCGCGCGTTCTCGAAACGCTCGAAATCATCGCACGCGATTTCGCCACCCTATCGGACATGCAGGACGCTCGTATGTCGGCCACTCTGAACGAGGACGGCACTTTCTCCGAGACTGATGAGGCGACCTATCAAAAGCTACGCTCGGAAATTGTTGAGCTGGTGAACTCGCTGCATCTTCACAACAACCGCATCGAGGCTTTGATCGACCAGCTTTACGGCATCAACCGTCGCATCATGTCCATCGACTCGAACATGGTGAAGCTCGCCGATCAGGCCCGCATCAACCGCCGCGAATTCATCGAGGAATACAAAGGTGCGGAACTCGACCCGACCTGGCTCGACCGGATGAGCGAGAAGGGCGGTCGCGCGTGGCAGATGTTCGTCGAGAAGTCGAGCGACAAGGTTGAAGAGCTGCGCAACGAAATGGCTCAGGTCGGTCAATATGTCGGCGTGGATATCAGCGAATTCCGCCGTATCGTCCAACAGGTCCAGAAGGGCGAGAAAGAAGCCCGTCAGGCCAAGAAGGAAATGGTCGAAGCAAACCTTCGTCTCGTGATTTCGATCGCGAAGAAATATACCAACCGCGGTCTCCAGTTCCTCGACCTGATCCAGGAAGGGAACATAGGCCTGATGAAGGCGGTGGACAAGTTCGAATACCGCCGCGGCTATAAATTCTCGACCTATGCGACGTGGTGGATTCGTCAGGCGATCACCCGTTCGATCGCGGATCAGGCCCGCACCATCCGTATTCCGGTCCATATGATCGAAACGAT
>JALRIK010000074.1 GCA_023255435.1 Marivivens sp. | reverse complement strand
ATCGCGACGCGGTCCTGCTTAATGCGGCAGCGGCCCTTGTGGTCGCTGACAAGGCCGCTACGCTCAAAGAGGGCGTGGAAATCGCCTCGGAAAGCATCGACAGCGGCAAGGCCAAGACTGCCGTCGAGACCCTTGCCCGTATCACCCAAGGTGCCAAGAAATGAGCGATATTCTCGACAAGATCAAAGCCTATAAACTCGAGGAAGTCGCCGAGCGCAAAGCCCGCGTGCCCCTCTCCGAGGTCGAGGCCCGCGCCAAAGAGGCCCCCGAGACCCGCGGCTTTCATGCCCGTCTTCAGGACGCCAGCCGCGAAGGTTATGGCCTTATTGCCGAGATCAAAAAGGCCAGCCCTTCCAAGGGTCTGATCCGTCCAGATTTCGATCCGCCCGCGCTCGCCAAGGCATATGAAGCGGGCGGCGCGACCTGTCTTTCGGTTCTGACCGATACGCCCTCGTTCCAAGGCGCAGACGAATTCCTCACGGCGGCCCGCTCGGCCGTGCGCCTGCCTGCCCTCCGCAAGGACTTCATGTATGACACCTATCAGGTGGCCGAAGCACGTGCGCTTCATGCGGACTGCATCTTGATCATCATGGCATCGGTTTCGGACGCACAGGCCCAAGAGCTCGAGGACGCAGCCTTTTCTTGGGGCATGGACGTTCTGATCGAGGTCCACGACGCCGAAGAGCTCGAGCGCGCCATCCACCTCAAGAGCCCGATGATCGGCATCAACAACCGCAATCTCAAGACCTTCGAGGTCACGCTCGATACCACGCGCACGCTTGCCAAACGCATTCCTGCGGACCGTATGGTCGTCTGCGAGAGCGGGCTTTTCGTGCCCGAAGACCTTGCCGATATGGCCCGCTATGGCTCGCGCACCTTCCTCATCGGCGAGAGCCTGATGCGGCAAGAGGACGTCGAAGCCGCAACGCGCACGCTCCTTGCCAATCCGCTCCAAGCGGGGGCGATATAAGATGTCGGGCCTGACCCATTTTGACGAGGGCGGCAAAGCCCATATGGTCGATGTCTCGGACAAGGCGATCAGCTCTCGCGTTGCTGTCGCAGAAGGTTTCATCACGATGAACCCCGCGACCTTTGCGCTCGTGGCCGAGGGACGCGCGGAAAAGGGCGATGTCCTCGGCATTGCGCGGCTCGCGGGGATCATGGCGGCGAAACAGACTTCGACCCTGATCCCACTTTGTCATCCGCTCCCGATCACCAAAGTGACCGTCGATCTCACCCCCGATGAAACGCTTCCGGGGGTGCGCATCTCGGCCACGGTGAAAACCACGGGCAAAACGGGCGTCGAGATGGAGGCCCTCACGGCCGTGAGCGTTGCAGCCCTCACCGTTCACGACATGGTCAAGGCCGTGCAAAAAGACATGGTGATTGGCGGGATCCGCGTCACGCTCAAGGATGGCGGCAAATCGGGAAGGTATGAAGCCGAATGATCAGCGTCGCAGAGGCCCTTGAAAAGCTATTCGATCTGGCAAAACCGCTCGACAGCGAAGAGGTGCCTCTTCTGGACGCTATGGGCCGCGTGCTGGCCTCGGATGTCAAAGCGCGGCGCACCCAGCCGCCGTTTTCTGCCTCGGCCATGGACGGATATGCAGTCCGCGGAGGCGACGTAAAAGTCGGCGCGACGTTCACCCTAATCGGTGAAAGCGCTGCAGGTCACGCCTTTGCGGGCAAGGTCCCCGAAGGCCACGCCGTGCGCATTTTCACGGGCGCCCCCATGCCCGAAGGCACCGACCACGTGGTCATTCAGGAAGATACCGTGCGCGACGGTGACACGATCACGCTTACCGAAAAGCTCGAGTTTGACAGCAACGTACGCCCCGCAGGTGGGGATTTCCACGAAGGCGACGTGCTTGGAGCGCCGCGCATTCTCGGCGCCGCTGATATCGCCCTACTGGCGGCGATGAACATAGCCCGCGTGCCCGTCGTCCGCCGCCCCGAAGTTGCGATCATCGCCACAGGAGACGAGCTTGTCCAACCGGGGGAAACCCCTGCGCCCGATCAGATCATCGCATCGAACAACTACGGCATCGCGGCGCGGTTGATCCAATTCGGGGCACATGTGCGGCTCTTGCCGATCGCCAAGGACACCGAAAGCGCGCTGCGGCAAACGCTCTTGCTTGCCAAGGGTGCGGATCTTGTCATCACCATCGGGGGCGCCTCGGTCGGGGATTATGATCTTGTCGGCCGCGTGGCCGAAGACATGGGCCTTGAGCGCGCCTTCTACAAAATCGCGATGCGTCCGGGAAAACCGCTCATGGCGGGGCGGATCGACGGCGCGACGATGATCGGACTTCCGGGCAATCCCGTTTCGGCGATGGTCTGCAACGAAATCTTCATTATTCCATACCTCAGATCCGTTCTCGGCCTCGGCACATCGGCTGTTCCGCGCCAGATCGGGACCCTAGCCGCGCCCATCGGCGCTAATGGGCCTCGCGAGCACTATATGCGCGGGACGCTGACACAGGGCCGCGTAACGGTCGCTGACAATCAGGACAGCTCGCTCCTGAGCGTTCTGGCGGCCTCCAACTGCCTCGTCGTGCGCGCGCCCCGCGATCCTGCCCGCGCAGAGGGCGAAGAGGTCGAGATCATTACAATTTGATCCAAGTTGACACAAAGCAAGAACACCTGTAGAACATAATGCAAACGCGGAACATTTTCCGCCCATGTTCGAGGGAGTTCCTCAATGCTGACCAAAAAACAGCTCGACCTTTTGGAGTTCATCCACAAGCGCGTCCAAAAGGACGGTGTGCCCCCGTCGTTCGACGAAATGAAAGAGGCGCTCGATCTTCGCTCGAAATCGGGCATCCACCGTTTGATCACTGCTCTGGAAGAGCGCGGCTTTATCCGCCGTTTGGCCCATAGGGCCCGTGCGCTTGAAATCGTCAAGCTGCCCGACACGATGCAAGGCAAGACCGAACCCCGCGGGTTCACCCCTCGCGTGATCGAAGGGGATCGCCCCGACAGCATTCCCCCCAAAGCGAAACAGGTCGAGAGCGTCGGTGCGATGGAGCTTCCCGTCATGGGCCGCATTGCAGCGGGTGTGCCGATCGCCGCCATTTCCGAAGTGTCGCACAATGTCGCTGTGCCCGCCTCGATGCTGGGCAAAGGCGAGCACTATGCGCTCGAGGTCAAGGGCGACTCAATGATAGATCTCGGGATCAATGACGGCGACGTTGTGATCATCCGCGAGACGCGCACCGCCGACAACGGCGATATTGTTGTCGCTCTGGTCGAAGACAGCGAAGCCACGCTCAAGCGGTTCCGCCGCCAGAACGGGATGATCGCGCTCGAAGCGGCCAACCCCGCCTATGAAACCCGCGTACTGCGCGAGGATCAGGTCAAGGTTCAGGGCCGTCTTGTCGGTTTGATCCGCTCCTACTAGTCCAGAGCCGTTCCCCGCTGATCTCGCGCACCGAGGTCAGGACCCCGCTGCCCGAGATGGCAAGGGCTCCTGTCTCGGACAATGCCCCTTGATCAAAGACGCGACAGGGGCGGTCCGCGCTATCGCGCTGATTGGACACAAGGATCTGCGCCCCGCCGCAGCCCTCGAGCGCCAAAAGTGCGGTCTTTCCACTGACGAGCAGCACCTCTGTCGCGCCGACCCCGACGCGCCAGACACGTTCGCGCTCCTGCGCGATCAGGGGGGCCTCCTCCTGCGCTCGGGGCATCCCGTCGTTCTCGAGCCAGCCTTTGGCGGCAAACCCATCACCCCGCGCTTTGTTTAGGGCGCGCCCCTCGGGTCCGAGAACCCCGATCAATCCGCCGGTATCACTGATCAATAGGGCGGGTCGCTCGGTCTTGGCCCAAAGCAGGGCGGCCACCAGAAGCGGCACAAGCCCGATCCCGCGCAGCGGCCCTCGGATCACAAGGAGAAGCAGCCCCCCCACCCCGATAAGCGGCAGAACCCAAGGCATCGGCGCGATCACACCCGATGTCGCACCCTCCAGCCCTGCGACGTGATGTGCAACCCCAAGGATCCAGTCGATCCCCGCCGTCATCACGGCGAGTGCGAGCCCCTCTGCCCCAAAAGGTAAAAGGACAAAAGCGGCAAGCGCGGCGGGCATGATCACCACGCCCATCAGAGGCACCGAGACAAGATTGGCCACAAGCCCGTAGTGCGAGACCATGTTGAAATGCGCCGCCCCAAAGGGCGCGGTGGCAAGCCCTGCCACCAACGACGAGGTCAAGAGCGTCAAAGGCCAACGTAAAAGCCGGTTCACCCGCCGAAGGCGCCCGTTCGCTTCGGCAAAGACGGCCACAAGCGCGGTCGTTGCGGCAAAGGACATCTGGAACCCCGGCCCCGTCAAAGCCACGGGCGAGAGCGTAAGCACGATCAGCCCCGCAATCGCCACTGTGCGGAGCGTCAAAGCGCGCCGATCAAGAAGCATCGCGCCAAAGACCAGCGCGACCATGACAAAGGCCCGCTGCGTCGCCACATTGGCCCCTGAAACCGCGAGATAAAGCGCCCCGACCGCGAGCGCTCCGATGGCGGCCCCCTTTTTCGCGCTCCACTCGGGCGGCACCCATGGCAGCACCACCAGCAAAAGCCGCATAGCGCCAAAGACAAGCCCCGTCAAAAGCCCCATATGCAGCCCCGATATTGCCAGAAGATGCGCAAGGTTGGTCGCGCGCAAGTCCTCGAGTGTTTGCGGGTCAAGGCCGCTTCTGTCACCGACGATCAGCGCCGCTGCGACATCCCCTGCCTCGCCGTCCATCCGCGCGCGCAGCCATGCCGCGACGCTCTGGCGGAACCGATAGAGACCGAGCCCCGCGCCCTCGCCTTCGCGCAGCGCGAGCGCGGGGGTGCGTGTATAGCCCACCGCCCCCAGCCGATCGAACCACGCGCTTCGGCGAAAATCAAAACCATAAGGCTCGATCGGACCCGAGGGCGGCGACAGATGCGCGGTCATCCCGACATAGACACCGGGCTTGGGGTCGATCCATCGTTGATCCCCGTGAAGCGAGACTCGCACCCGCTCCGGTGTCCTTTGCGGGTCCATCCAGGCCAGCACCACATGATCGAGGGTCAGCCTCACCGCGTCCGACTGGGATTTGTCGATCTCGATGATCCGCCCCTCGACAGGGCCGTAATAGCGAAACCCCAGCACAGGGGCGGCGGCGAGATGTGCTGAGAGACCCGCCGCCGCGAATCCATAGGCCGCAAAGGCCGTCACAAAGATCCACCCCCGCCAATCGCGTCCCATCACGGCCAAGGATACCACTCCAAAGGCCGCCGCAGGCAAAGCCAGCACCCAGACCGATGGCTCCACCCGAAGCGCAAAGAACACCCCGATCCCGCAGGCATAGGAGATAACCTGCCAATACAGCATCGTGCCCCGCTGGAGCGCCCATGCATGTGCGATTGCATCCTTCACCGCACTTGTCCTTTGTTCGGTGGCTTAGTATCCCCACGCTAAGCCGATCCAGGTTCACGAAAGGTTAAGTCATGTCCGCTCCCGTCGTTACGCGCATCGCGCCCTCGCCCACCGGCTATATGCATATCGGCACCGCGCGCACCGCGCTCTTCAATTGGCTCTATGCCCGTGGACGCGGGGGCAAGTTCCTTTTGCGGATCGAAGACACCGACCGCGAACGCTCGACCCCCGAAGCCACCGAAGCGATCCTTCGCGGCATGGAGTGGCTCGGCCTCGACTATGACGGCGAAGCGGTGAGCCAATTCGAGCGCGCAGGCCGCCATGCCGAGGTTGCGCACAAGATGCTGGCCAAGGGCCATGCCTACAAATGTTTTGCCACACAGGACGAGATTCAGGCTTTCCGCGATCAGGCCAAGGAAGAAGGGCGTTCGACCCTTTATCGCAGCCCGTGGCGTGACGCAGACCCCGCAACCCACCCCGACGCCCCCTATGTCATCCGTATGAAGGCGCCACAGGACGGCACGACCGTGATCCGCGATCAGGTGCAGGGCGATGTGACCATCCGCAACGACCAGCTCGACGACATGATCGTGCTGCGCTCGGACGGCACGCCCACCTATATGCTTGCCGTTGTGGTCGATGATCACGATATGGGCGTCACCCATGTGATCCGCGGCGACGACCACCTCAACAACGCTGCGCGCCAGATGCTCGTTTACGAAGCGATGGGCTGGCCGCTCCCCGTCTATGCCCATATTCCTCTGATTTTCGGACCCGACGGTAAGAAACTCTCAAAGCGCCACGGCGCGACGGGTGTCGAGGAATATCAGGGCATGGGCTATCCCGCCGCCGGTATGCGCAACTATCTCGCTCGTCTTGGCTGGAGCCACGGGGATGATGAATTTTTCAGCGATGCCCAAGCGATGGAGTGGTTCGACCTTGGTGGAATCGGTAAATCCCCCTCGCGTTTCGACTTCAAGAAGCTCGAAAACCTCTGCGGCCAGCACATTGCCGCCGCTGACGATGCTGCATTGCTGCAAGAATTGACCGCCTTTACCGAAGCAAGCGGTGAAATTCAGCTTGATGATAGCGATAAAGCTCTGCTTGCCAAAGGTATGTACTGCCTCAAGGAGCGGGCCAAGACATTCCCTGAACTGCTTGAAAAGGCTCACTTTATTCTTGCAAAACGTCCGCTCGAGCTTGACGAGAAAGCACAAGCGGCGCTGGATACTGTATCCCGTGGTATACTGAATGAATTGACGCCGCAGCTGCAAAATGCTAGCTGGGAGCGCGAGGCACTGGAGGGGGTTGTTGCCGCTGTAGCGGAGGCCCACGGAACCAAACTCGGCAAGCTTGCTGGACCGCTTCGGGCCGCGCTTGCAGGACGTTCCGTCACACCCAGTGTGTTCGATATGATGCTTGTCATCGGACGGGATGAGACTATCAACCGTCTAAAGGATGTGGTCGGCTAATCTGGTGTCCTTTACGGACGTTAACAATAGCTGGACCAAGTAAACGCACCCCGGGGACGCGATCCTGCGCTTCGGGCCTTTTAGAGGGAAAAGTGATGGCCGATACAAATAAGACTGCGAAACTGACGATCGACGGCAAGGACTATGAACTTCCGATCCTGTCGCCCACTTCGGGGCCTGATGTAATCGACATCCGCAAGCTCTATGCCCAAGCGGGTGTGTTCACCTATGACCCCGGTTTCACTTCGACAGCAGCTTGTGACTCGACCATCACCTATATCGATGGCGACAAGGGCGAGCTCCAGCATCGCGGCTATTCGATCGAGGATCTGGCCAGCAAGTCGCATTATCTCGAAGTTTGCTATCTCCTCCTCTACGGCGAGCTGCCGACCCGCGCCGAGATGGAAAAGTTCGAAACGACGATCACCCGTCACACGATGATCCACGAGCAGATGCACTATTTCTTCCGTGGGTTCCGTCGTGACAGCCACCCGATGGCGACCATGGTCGGCGTCGTCGGTGCGATGTCCGCCTTCTATCACGACTCCACCGATGTGAGCGACGAGCGTCAGCGCGAAGTGGCCTCGCACCGTCTCATCGCCAAGATGCCGACGATTGCCGCGATGGCCTATAAATATTCGATCGGCCAGCCGTTCGTGTATCCGCGCAACGATCTCGATTATGCGGCGAACTTCATCCATATGTGCTTTGCCGTTCCCGCCGAGGAATACAAAGTCGATCCGATCCTTGCCCGTGCGATGGACCGTATCTTCACGCTTCACGCCGACCACGAGCAGAACGCTTCGACTTCGACCGTGCGTCTTGCCTCGTCTTCGGGCGCGAACCCCTTTGCCTGTATCGCTGCAGGTATCGCCTGCCTTTGGGGTCCCGCACATGGCGGCGCCAACCAGGCTTGCCTCGAGATGCTCAAGGAAATCGGCACCGTCGACCGCATTCCCGAATTCATCGCCCGCGCCAAGGACAAGAACGATCCGTTCCGTCTCATGGGCTTTGGCCACCGCGTCTACAAGAACATGGACCCGCGCGCCATTGTGATGAAAGAGTCGGCAGACGAAGTGCTTGAACTCCTCGGCGTCGAAAATAACCCGCTTTTGCAGGTTGCTAAGGAACTCGAAAAAATCGCGCTTTCGGACCCCTACTTCATCGAAAAGAAGCTGTTCCCGAACGTCGACTTCTACTCGGGCATCATTCTCGAAGCGATGGGCTTCCCGACCTCTATGTTCACGCCGATCTTTGCGCTTTCGCGCACCGTCGGTTGGATTTCGCAGTGGAAAGAACAGCTTGGCGATCCGCAGATGAAGATCGGCCGTCCGCGCCAGCTCTTCCTCGGCGAAAAACTTCGCGAATATGTTCCGGTAGACGAACGCTAATTCAGGATTGGGCCGCCTTCGGGCGGCCTTTTCTTTTGCCGATGCCTGCGCTAGGATCATCCTAAGGTCCGCAGTTCACCAAGGCGTCGCCGGTCGCAAGACCACGCTAAACCTGCTTTCATAATGTTTGATTGCACCTCTTTCGTGCCAATCGACAAGGGCGACCATCGAAGGTCCTTTCGGGACCCACGCGCACACGAGAAAGTAAGTGCTATGTCACGCGATGTGATTCCATTTACCGTGGCCGATATTTCGGCCTTTTCCAAAACGCTCCGCGCCTCTCTCGAAGGCAGCGATCCATTTCCGACCCATACACAGTTTCTGGGGCTGGTCGCCAAGGCGGCGGGCTATCAGAACTATCAACACCTGCGCGCCGAACTCACGGGCGAGATCGAGCTCAATGAAAAACGCCTCAAAGAAGCGCTTCGCGTTTTTGACGCACAGGGGCGGATGCACCATTGGCCCAAGAAATACTCGATTAGGGCGCTTTCGCTCTGGGTTTTCTGGTCGCGCATGCCGCGCAAAGAACTCAGCGAACCCGAGGTTAACGCGATCCTGATCGACGGTAATACCTTTGGCGATCATGTCCTCTTGCGTCGTGAGTTGATCGATCACGGGTTGATGACGCGCACACCGAACGGGTCGGCCTATCGCAAAGTCGAAAAGGCCCCGCCTCCCGAGGCGCAAGCGCTCATCCGGCGGCTCAAGGGACGCGGCTAGCGGCCCTCAAACTTGGGCGCGCGTTTTTCGAGAAAGGCTTGGACGCCCTCGCGGAAATCGCGCGTCTTGCCCGCTTCGCCCTGAAGTCGGGCCTCGAGCGCCAACTGCTCTTCGAGCGTGTTATTGAGCGAGGCCCTTAGCGCCTCTTTGACAAGGCCATAGGTCTGACTTGGTCCTTGAGCAAGCTGGGTCGCGCGCTTGCGCCAATGGGCCTCGAAATCGGCATCTAGAGCGGTCTCGTAGATCATGCCCCAGTCGCGCGCTTGCGCCGCGCTAATCTTGTCGGCGAACAAGGCCGCGCCCATCGCGCGGGCAAGCCCGATCTGACGCGGAAGGTAATAGGTCCCGCCCGCATCGGGGATCAGTGCGATTTTAGTAAAGGCTTGGGTGAAATAGGCGCTCTCGGCCGCCATCACCACATCACAGGCAAGCGCAAGGTTCGCCCCTGCCCCCACAGCCGCGCCATTGACTGCCGCTATCGTCGGCACGGGACAGTCATAGATCGCGTTCAGCATCGGCACATATTCGTCACGCAGCACCGCTTCGAGATCAAGATCGGCGGCATTGCCGCCATCGGCCAGATCCTGCCCCGCACAAAAGGCGGGCGCAGCCCCCGTAAGCACGATCACCCGCGCCTCAGTGCCCATTTTCTCAAAGGCGGCGCAGATTTCGGAGCGCATCAAAGTGTTGAGAGAATTCATCCGCTCCGGACGGTTCAGCGTGATCACCGCAACGCCGTCCGAGTGCTCGAGTGTAATCGCGTGATACTGCATACCCGCCCCCGCTGAAACCATTTCAGGTAGCAGACTACAGGATCGGCCCCGCAGGTGAAGCAAAACCGAACGTCAAGCGTCGAGAATTTCGCGAAGTCTTTTTTGTTCGTCTTCGCTCAGATCATCCTCGGGCTTGGCGGTGGCGCGATTGCGCACAGTGACAAAGCCGATCCCGCCCGCCAGCACCAGCATCAGAGGCGCTGCCCACCACAAGATGAGATTTGCGCCCGATTTCACAGGTTCAAGCAAGACGTATTCGCCATACCGCGCGACGATGAAATCGACGACTTCCTGATCGCTATCGCCTTCGACAAGACGTTCACGAAGCAGGATACGCAATTCGCGCGAAATCGGCGCGTTGGAATCGTCGATATTCTCGTTCTGGCACACAGGGCAACGCAGTCCTTGGGAAATCTCGCGGGCCCGCGCTTCGAGCGCGGGATCGGAGAGGATTTCGTCGGGCTGCACCGCATAGAGCGGTGTTGCAACAAAGGCGAGAAGGATCAGAAAACGCTTCATTCCGCAGGCACCGCTCTGGCTTTGGATTTGGCGGCGCCCGCAGCCACGCGCAAACGCCGATCCGTCAAAGAGATGAACCCGCCGAGCGCCATGAGGATACAGCCGCCCCAAATCCAGTTGGCAAAGGGCTTGATATAGGTGCGCACGGCGTAACCCCCGTCGCTCTGGGGATCACCGATCACCAGATAAATATCGCTCAGGAACCCATTGCGGATCGAAGCTTCGGTCGTCGGCATAGAGGCCACGGGGTAGACACGCTTTTCGGGCGTGAGCACCGCGACGACATCTCCTTCGCTACGGACCGTCATCGTTGCCATGGTCGAGATGTAGTTCGGACCCTGAACCCGCTCGACCCCGTCGAGCGTGATGTCATAGGCCCCGACGGTAAAGGGCACGCCGACCTGAGCCGTGCGGATGTCCTCTTGTTCCCAAGCCGTAAGGCCTGCGATTGCAAAGATGGTGACGCCAAGGCCGATATGGGCGGTCGCCTTGCCCCAGTCGGCGCGCGGCATGCGGGTCATGCGGGCAAGACGCGCGGCGATGCCCTGACGCCCCGAACGCGCCCAGAGGTCATAGAGCGCCCCCAGAACAACCCAAAGACCGAGCATGACACCCACGGGGCCAAGAGCGCTCTTGCCGGTCTGGAGCGCAAAGCCAAGCGCGCCCAACGCCACCGACAGGATCGCAATGGGTGTCATCTCCCTTAGAGCGCGGCCCATGCTCCCGCGTTTCCACGCCAGAACGGCACCAAGCGGCAGCACAAGCGCCAGCACCACCATAAAGGGGGTAAAGGCTGCATTGAAGAAGGGCGCACCGACCGAGAGCGCACGGCCCATGGTCATTTCCGCCACAAGCGGCCAGATCGTCCCGATAAAGACGACAAAGGCCGAGACGGCGAGCAGGATGTTATTCACCACAAGCGCGGATTCGCGGCTCACGAGGGAAAAGACGCCTTTTGCCTCCATCGCGCCTGCACGCAGGGCATAGAGTGTGAGCGCGCCACCGACAAACACGAAAAGGATCGCAAGGATAAAGACCCCGCGCTCGGGATCATTGGCAAAGGCATGGACCGAAGTGATCACCCCCGAACGCACGATAAAGGTGCCCAGAAGCGAGAAGCCGAAGGCCAGAATGGCAAGCAGGATCGTCCAGCTTTTGAGCGCCTCGCGCTTTTCAACGACAATCGCAGAGTGCAAGAGCGCCGCCGCCAGAAGCCAAGGCATGAAGGAAGCATTTTCGACAGGGTCCCAGAACCAGAAACCGCCCCAGCCCAATTCGTAATAGGCCCACCAAGAGCCAAGCGCGATCCCGATGGTCAGAAAGACCCAAGCGGCAAGCGTCCAAGGCCGCACCCAGCGCGCCCAAGCGGCGTCGACGCGCCCTTCGATCAGAGCGGCAACCGCAAAAGAGAACGCCATCGAAAGACCAACGTAACCGAGATAGAGGAACGGCGGATGAAAGGCGAGACCGGGGTCCTGCAAGAGCGGGTTGAGGTCCTGACCGTCAAAGGGCGGCACTTCGAGACGGATGAACGGGTTCGAGGTGAGCAAGATAAAGAGATAGAAGGCAACAGAAACCGTGGACTGGACGGCCAAGACCCGCGCCTTGAGCGTTGCGGGAAGATTGCCGCCAAAGAACACAGCACAGGCCCCGAAGAGCGTGAGGATCAAGAGCCAGAGGAGCATCGACCCCTCGTGGTTGCCCCAAACCCCCGAGATTTTATAAAGCATGGGCTTGGCGCTGTGCGAGTTGAGCACCACGAGCCGCAGCGAAAAATCCGAGACCACAAAGGAATAGGTCAAAGCGGCAAAGGCCACCCCGACCAAAAGCAATTGGGACACCGCGGCGGGGTCACCGACGGCCATCCAGTTGCGCCACCCTTTGTGGGCACCGATCATGGGAACAATCATCTGGACCAAGGCGATGCCGAAGGCCAGAATCAGCGAAAAATGTCCGAGTTCTGCTATCATGTATTCTGTTTACCGCATTCGTTGATAAGGCCCAATCAATTTGGAGCGAGGAGACCCGCGACCACTGGCCTCAGGTCCCGACGATGAACATGCCGCTGAAGGCGATGCCCATTAGTGTCGTCACAAAAGCCCCGACGATCAGCCGCACCAACCATTTGAGTGTATCCTCAATCGCGGCAAGTCGCGCCTCGACCGAGAGACGGTGCACCTCTTCCACGGCGCAATGGGTTTCGAGTGCACCGATCCTGCGCTCTGCGATCTGGTTCCAAGGCTCGGTCACTGTTTCGCCCTCCATTCCTCGAGCGCGGCGTTGCGGTCCGGCGCGGCGGGGTTCACCGCTTCAAGCGGCAAAGGCACGTGCAAAGCGTCGAGCGCCTCGACCCGCGCGCGCACCTCGCCCGCCATCCCTGCGGTTTGAAGAACCGAGGACTGGAAATCCTGCGCCTTGGCCTGATGGCGCGCCCCGAAGTAGAAGCTGATGATCGCGCCCATGAGCCACCACATCGGCTCGGGCACAAGGGCGATGCCCTGCATCCGCCCCGCAAACCAAACGGGATCGCTCATCGCAGTGACGAAAAGCCCGATGGTGCCAAAGGCAAGAATGGGGCGCGGAAGACGGTTGAGCCCGTCGATCACCCGATCAAAAAGCCCGACGCGGGGCTGACCGAACTCGGCCGCATATTGCGCCAGCGCTTGGGCGCGCATCGCCGCCTCTCGGTCTGCACCTTTTTCGGCGTTTTCGCGGAAAATGCCCGCTGTTTCGACGATGGCATTGCGTCCCCCTCCAAAGAGAACGTCGAGGAGTTTTCCCATTAGGCCCATTTCGCAACCCTCTGATTATGTTGATCTTCCGTTAGGTGAAAGCGGGGGGAAATGAACTCTTCGGCGCGGGTGATCCAGCCGCCCTTGCCGCCATCGCGCCGCCGCGCGAATTTGCGCAAGGGCGCGCGGCGATCGGCCAAAGCATAGTAGTAATTGCGCCTTTCGATCCCGTAGGCATCGACGAAAAGAGTGCCCGCAGCGCGGAACGCGCGTTCGGTCGCGGCAATGGTCTGGGGCCCGATGGCGCCATCCACGGCAATGCTTTCGCCCATCTGCACCAAAAGCCGTTGCAAAATGCGGATCGCCTGTCCCCCCGCGTTCACATACATATCGAACACCGAAGGCTGGAGCGCCTCGGGGAGCTGCGCAATACGCGGCGCGTGGAAATAATGGTCGAGGAAAATGTCGGCCGCCAATTCGGGCGTCATGGCCCGAACGTCGGATTTGTCGATGCGCCCGTCGGCGTTCAGATCGCGCCCCAAGCGCCTTAGCGTGCCCAAGGTCACGCCGTGTTTTGTCGCGCCGCCCGGATCATCGGGATCGTCGACAAAGCCGCCTTCTCGGGCGACGATTTCTTTTGCGATGTCTTGGATGTCTGTCATGCTCGGTCCCCAAGTTGATGGGACCAAGCATCACATTCAAAGGTTAATTGGTCGCTGCAGCAGCGTCCGGCTCGACGTAAACGCCCTGTTCCTTGAGCGCGTCGATCACCTCTTTGGGCATATAGGTTTCGTCATGTTTGGCAAGGATTTCAGTCGCTTGGAAGACACCTTCCACATAGCG
>JALRIK010000073.1 GCA_023255435.1 Marivivens sp. | reverse complement strand
CACGGTCGATCAGCATTTTGGTGAGGTCATACCCAACAGCGACGTTGTCGATATCGAAGAACGGATAATCCGGCGCATCCATCGTTTGCCCGTGAAGCACAAAGGGAATCTTCTTTTTTCTAAGGAAATTCACGCGTTTGTCATCGAACTCGGGTTCGGTGACGACAAAGCCGTCGATCGAGCGGGTGCGGACGAGGCGGTCATAGGCCTCGAGCTCGTCGGTGGTTTTGTCCGACATGTGTAGCATGAATTGTCGATCGAATTTGGCGAAATTCTCGGAAAGCCCCGAAAGAAAGTTGGTGAAAAACGCGGATTCTGCCGAGGTCGGGATGCGTGGTTGGAGAAAGCCCACGATGCCCGAACGACCTGTCACAAGCCGCCTCGCCATAAGGTTAGGCTGGTAGTTGAGTTCGAAAGCGGCCTGACGCACGCGCTCTTTTGTGCCGTCGCTGACGTCGGAATGATCGTTGAGCGCACGACTAACTTGGGTGACCGAGAGTCCCAGATGGCGGCTGAGGTCTTTGAGTGTCGTCATCGTTTGTTCGCTTTCATAGGTCTTTGAGAAATATGCTTGCCATCCCGAAACGTTTCGGGCAACCCTCTTGATGATTCCGAAACGTTTCGGCTGCCCAAGGGAGGAAAGAATGGCTGCAACATCAGAGTGGTGGAGAGGGGCGACGATCTATCAGATCTATCCGCGCTCGTTCATGGACAGCAACGGCGACGGTATCGGCGATATTCCGGGAATTACCTCGCGTTTAGAAGCGATTGCAGATCTTGGTGTTGACGCGATTTGGCTTAGCCCGATTTTTACTTCGCCGATGCGCGACATGGGCTATGACGTCTCGGATTACCGCGACATCGACCCCACCTTCGGCACGCTTCAGGATTTCGACGATATGGTTGCCAAAGCGCATTCGCTTGGCATCAAGGTCCTGATCGATCAGGTGATTTCGCATTCCTCGAACGAGCATCCCTTCTTTCAGGAATCGCGTTCGAGCCGCACCAATCCCAAAGCCGATTGGTATGTCTGGGCCGATCCGCGCCCCGATGGCACCGCCCCGAACAATTGGCAGGCGATCTTTGGTGGTATCGCATGGGAATGGGAGCCGCGCCGCAAGCAGTATTATCTGCACAACTTCCTGCGCGAGCAACCTGACTTCAATTTCCACAATCCCGAAGTGCAGGAGTATGCGCTCGATACGCTGCGGTTCTGGCTGGATCGCGGGGTCGACGGGTTCCGTCTCGATACCGTGAACTTCTACTTCCATGACAAGCTTTTGCGCGATGACGCAGCGGATTTCCGTCCCGAGGCTCGGACTGCGTGGAAGCCCTATGATATGCAGTATCACCTCTTCTCCAAAAATCAGCCCGAGAACCTCGAATTCCTCAAGAAGATGCGGGCTTTGATGGATGAATACGATGATCGCACGCTGGTTGGGGAAGTGGGCGAGACCCACCACATGACGGAAATGATGGGCCAATACACCAGCGATGGTCGTCTCCATATGGCCTATTCGTTTGAAATGCTTGGGTTTAAGTTCACGGCTGCGCATTTCCGCAAACAGATCGAAGAGTTCTTTGGCCTTGCTCCGAACGGTTGGCCCTGCTGGGCGTTCTCGAACCATGATGTGGTGCGTCACGCCACGCGCTGGATGCCCTATGCGGCAAGCCATGATGATCTTGCGAAACTTGCGGGCGGGCTGTTGCTGTCGCTTCAGGGCTCGATCTGCCTCTATCAGGGTGAGGAGCATGGCCAACTTGAAACCGAGATGCTCTATGAAGAGCTGACCGATCCGCAGGGCATCATGTTCTGGCCCGAGGACAAGGGCCGCGACGGTTGCCGCACGCCGATGGTCTGGGATTCCCAGTCGGAGTTCGGCGGCTTTTCAGAGGTGAAGCCGTGGCTCCCGATCAAAGCGCCCCAGTTCGAGCGCAGCTATTCAGCGCAGCAAGGCGAGGCTTCGGTTCGTGCGTTCTACAAGGATATGCTTGCTTATCGCAAAGGCAGCGAGGCGCTCAAATCGGGTGGCACCACGTTCTTTGATCTGCCCGAGCCCGTGCTCGGCTTTGCGCGCGGGGGCGAGGTTTATTGCTACTTCAACCTCTCGAACGAGGCGCAGAGCGTTGCTCTGACCGATACACTGGCTGCCGATGTTTCGAACAACGCGACCGTTTCGGGCACGACGCTTGAACTCGGACCGAACGGCGTCTTTATCGGGCGCCGCGTCTAACTCGGAATGCCTCCCTAAGGCAGAACTGGCCCGCGTCCCCCGACGTGGGCCTTTTCATTTGTGAATGAGGGATCAGCCCTCAGTTTTACCTTCCAGCCGCCATCCCGCAAAAAGCAATCCTGCGCCTACGAGCGAGAAAAACGCCAGAGCCGAGATGACGGCCGCGTAGTGCTCCTCTGTTGCGAGAAAAGCGATGAGACCTGCACTCACAAAACCAGCGATCAGCGTCATGACGTCCAAGAGAGAGGTCGAAAGACCGACGCGGCCTTTGATCGCTTCTTGGGTATAGCTGATGATCATGGTCAAAAGCCCCGAAATCGCCAAAGCGTTCAAACCCTGAAGCCAGAACACCTGCGCCACGGTCTGCGTTTGCCCGAGGGCAAAGAGATAGATCGAAAAGACAACCGCATTTGCGACGATGATCCCTTCTTTACGCAGGCGCATTGCCGTATAGCCCCATGCGAGCATCAGCGGCACTTCGAGAAAGGCAGCAAGGCCCGAGGCAAGCCCAAGCTGCCCCAAGGTTCCGCCCGCGTCATTGACCATAAAGAGCGGAAAGACCGTCATGTGGCCAAGAACGGCGATCCGCGCACCCATAACGCCCATAAGTCCCAAAATCTTGGAGAGGGGGAGGGCGCGGTCCTTGGCGATCCCAGATGTTTGGGGTTGGGGTGCAGTCTTGGGGATGGCGCCTTCGGGGCGACCAAGAATAACGACATAGGTCAACGCAGCCCCGATCTGGGCAATCGCCGCGATGAGGAAGATCAGAAAAACAGACTGGTTCGCGGCGATCCATCCTGCCGCGGGGGGCGCGATGATCCACGCCACAGAAAAGAGGGTCCGCAAGAGCGACATCATGAATTCGGCCTGAGGCCCGAGCGTATCGTTGAGATGGGCGCGGGCATAGGACAGGCTTTGCGACATGACCGCACCGCCAAAGGGCAGAAACACACAGACCGCGATGATGAACGAAAGCTGGGTCTGGACGAAGAAAATGAGCCCGTAAGCAATTGCCCCCGCTAGCGCTGCGCCGATGACCAGCTTGCGCCTGTCATTCACGCGATCCGACACATAGCCCATAATGACCGAGCCGATTGCAGCCGCGATGGAGCCGAAGGTCAGCACCAAGGCAAAGGTGTCGTTGGACATCCCCAGATTATCGATAGCAAGAATGCCGCGATATGGATTAACCGAGGCCGCTGTAATCCCGATCAGAAAGATCGCGACCCCGAGCAGCACCGTAATCGGTGTGAAAGAGAGCCTTCCGACATTGTTTTTCATCAAAGTGCGACCGTATCGTGTTCCATGAACTCGGGGACTTCGGGGAGCCATTTGTCCTGAACAAAGGTCACATGCAGCGGATGGACGTTATAGGCGTCATAGGCGCTTTGATCCGCAAAGCACATCGACACCGCAAAGTCGAATGCATTCTTGGGGCTAATCTCGCGCGAGATGGCAAAGTCCAAAACACCCGGAATGTCGCTCAATGTGGCGAGCGCCTCGAGGAACCGTGTTTCCGCCTCAGACCCCTTGGGATGAGTCAGGCGGAACAGCGCAGCATGGCGTATCATGGGGCAAATCCTAAAAGTTGATTTGCCGGACTATGCTGCCGTTGCTTGCGCTAACACAAGGGCGAAACGAGGCGGTTTTCCTGTTCTGTCCAAAAACGGGTCAGGATCTCTGCAATATCTTTTGCATGGGTATTCGCGACCATATGGCCTGCCTTTTCGATCACGGCGCTTTCGCTTTGGGGAAGGCGGCGCTCAAGGCTCTGCATGATCACCTTGATGATTTCTACCGTGCGATCTCCGTGGACGAGCAGGACTGGCATCGTCAAACGTCCCAGACGGGCGAGCGCCTCTTCATCCTTGGCACTGTTGTAGTCTCCGGGACGACAGGCGGTGATGACAGGGATCTGCGCCACAAGACCCGCACGAACGGGCTCGGGTATGTGCTCCCAACTTGCGCCGCCACCCCACATGCCGATGAACTCCTTCGCTGCGGTTTCGGTGTCTCCCGCCATCAGGCTTTCGAAATGCGGGAGCATATCGGCGAGATAGGTGTCGAGCACCTCGGGCGCATCATGTGCACAAGCAACAAGAAAGATCGGCTCGATGAGGGTCAGGCTCTTTACCAACTCGGGGCGCTCGGTCGCAAGGTGAAGCGCAACCAAAGCCCCGTAGCTGTGTCCGACAAGATCGACAGGCTCACCGCCGATGCACTCGGCCGCGATGTTGATCGCGGATTCAAGCATAAGGTCATTGCGGGTCCAAGGCACGCTTTTGCCATGGCTTGGCCAGTCGGGGGCGGTGATCGTCACCTCCTCGAGATGACGGGACAGTGCCGACCATGTGGCCGCACGGCCGAGTGCGCAATGAAGCGCCACCGCCCGCCGCGGCCCCGTGCCAAAGGTCTCGACATTGATGCCATCCAGCACTGTCATTCTGCTCTCCCACCCATTCGCTCGGGGCGCATAGCGCAGGAAAGGTCAGTCGCGCAATGTGTCACTCTGACCGCTGCCGCCCCAATTGATACTCGCGCCAGATGGTAAAGAGTCCCGAGACCATGATGATCGTCGTCCCAATGAGGGTGAGCGTATCTGGCGTTTGTCCGAAAATCAGATAGCCGAGGATGCTGGTCCAGATGATCATGGTGTATTGCATCGGAGCAACCGCGACGGCGAGCGCGATTTCCAGCGCCTTGATCACCAACAATTCTCCTACAGCCGCCAAGATACCGTAGATGACGAAAAGAAGGATATGTTCCGAAGCTATGGGCTTCCAGACAAAGATCTGCCCGATGCCCAGCACAACGGCACTCACCCCTGCGGTAAAGGCAACGGTCGAGACGGTGCTTTCGGTGGTGCTGAGATTACGCGAAATCAGCTGGCGCGTGGCAAAAAGGAGAGCTGCGACGAGCACCAGAAGATAGGCGGGATGAAACCCCTCGAACCCTGGACGCATGACGATGAGAGTGCCCGTAAATCCCGCACCGACCGCGAACCAGCGGCGCGGTCCGATTGGCTCATTGAGGAATAGCGACCCAAGGATCGTCACAAAGAACGGAGCGACAAAGGCAATCGTGGTCGCATCGGCAAGCGGCACAAAACGGAGTGCAAAGACAAAAAGAACCGCCGAGAGCGAAGCACAAAGCCCGCGGAAAATCTGGAGCTTGGGCTGCTGCGTCCTGAGATCCTTGGTCCCCTTGATCGCAATCCAGAGCAGCACCCCTGCCAAAAGCCCGAGCTGGCGCAAGCCGGCCACCTGAACCGGATGATAAGTATCGGCCATCAGCTTGGCGATGGCATCTGCGAGGGCGAAAAAGGCAAAGGATGTGCCAGCCAAAACAATGCCGAGCGTGTTCGATTGGCGGTATAATTGGGCAGTCATGGGAGCTTTCTTGAAAAGACGCAAAATGGGTGCAAACCCATCGCCTTGGCCCACGTTACTCCCGCCGCCACCGATGGCAAGATTAGGTATACTTATAAGCGCGTTAAGCTCTACTCTCGCAAGGTTCAAAGTAGGTCTTTGATCACTCACCTACCGCCTATTGCCGACTGCAAGAAAACATGCGTTTGGAGCAAGTTTACCGAAAATTCGCAGATGTTATGCCGCTCTCGCCTTGATGCTCGGCCCGATGCCTTTGTCCTGCGGGAAAAGCGGGATGAGGCAGGCTTGGAGGGCGTGATAGATGTCGGGTTTGCCTTTGAAGACCGTGGTGCGGGGGGCGCCGTTTTCGTCAACTTCGGGCCACCAGCCGCCTTTGGCATGGTCGATGAAATCGGTTTCGAGAACCTTCCATATTTTCGTTTCCCAGTCCGCGATCGTTTGGTCTTGGGTCAGGTTGGCAAGGACCGAAGCCGCCGCCGCGCCTTCACAGCAGGGCCACCAGAAACGGTTCCGCATCGCGGGCGTGCCGTCCCACTCAAGAGTGTAGTGAAACCCGCCGCGCGGCTCGGACCAGCCTTGGGTAACTGCGGTTTCGAAAAGAGCGAGGGCGGCTTCTTTCATCCAGTCGTGGGCGCGATCCGTGAGGTGCCAGAGCTGGACCAAAAGACGGGCCCATTCCAAGGCGTGTCCGGGTGTGGTGCCAGCAGGGCGGAACATCGGATCGCCCGCAAAATCGGGATCGACGTTCCAGTTCTGGTCGAAATGCTCGGGCACGACCCAGCCGGCCTTGCGGGCATTGGTGTTGATCACGCGTTCTGCGATACGGACCGCCATTTCAAGACAGCGCGCATCGCCCCAAGTTTCATAGGCGGCCATCAGCGCTTCGGTGCTATGCATATTGGAGTTCTGCCCGCGATAGTCGCTGAGACTCTGCCAATCTGCGGTATATTCTTCGGTCATTGCGCCAGCGGTGTCGTCCCAGAAACGGGCGAGGATGACTGTCAGAACATCCTCGTGGAGCGCTTTGGCTTCGGGGTGTCCCGCAAGGCCGGCGCTCGCGGCCGCCAAGAGCACAAAGGCATGGCCATAGGCTTGTTTGTCGCTGCGAAGGGGGCCGCTGTCGTCGACGCCCCAGAAATATCCGCCGTTCACAGTGTCGCGGTGGCCATGGAGAAGGAAGTCCATCGCGTGATCCATGATTTCGCGCGCGCCCTCAATCCCCATTAAGGTGCCGAGAGCATAGCAATGCGCCATCCGCGTGGTTTCATGAAGCTCGCGCAGCGTGCCGTTTTCCCCGCCTATGATCGGTGCTCCGTTCCCGTCGAGCTGATAGAAGCCGCCTTTGGGGTTCACCGAAGGTGCGCCGAAAAAGCGGAACAGGTCATGTGCGTGCGAAAGAAGTCGGTCAGCCGAGATGGTCATTTTGCGGTTCCAAGGATGCTTTGGCGGCATCTTCTAGCGCTAACACTCCAAAGTCCATGCGCAAAGTAAGAAACCGCATCCAAATCTTGGACACGGTTTCCTTGGGTGTGCAATCGGGACAGGCATCACCCGTTTGGGACGCTCTGCCGCCGTAGAGGCAGAGAGGGGATAACGCCGACTATGTCGATCAAACCCGAGTTGCGTCAAATCGGCATCCGCACAGTTGAAGGTCCAAAGGACCCTGTCGGAAACCCGTCAATGGTGTCAATAAACCGTCAATCCATCAGGCTCGACAGTCCGATCAGGCTAATCGCTTCGAGGATCGTTTTGGGGGCGGGCGGTCGCTTGGGCATCTGAAGATCGGATTTGATATGAATTTGCTTTTCGACCCGATGCAACTCGGCGAAAAGCCGATCCGTTTTGCTCTGGGTTGCGCTGTGATCATTCGATTGAAAGGTCGTCATTGGTCTTCTCCCACATAATCCCGCAGGATTGCGGGCCACGGAACGACCTTAGGCCCCTGACGGATAAGAAGGCGTAAACAGATAGATTTTGATCTATTTTCAGGGAATTGATCCGCGTAACGATTGACAAGACCACAGCGAAAAGACCACCAAAAGCCATGGTAGAGCAAAGACCCCAAGACGCGCATATCCGTATATATCCGCTCGGAACGGATGGCTATGTGCTTCGCGTGTCCGACAGTCTGACAGAGGCCGCCAATGCAACGGCGATTGCGCTGGCCAAGGTGATCGCGCCGCTGGAGGGCGTGATCGAAGCTGCGCCGTCCTTGACTTCGGTCTTTGTGCGCTTTGATCCGGTTAAAGTGGCAAGGGCGGCTTTTGTCGCCATGCTCGAGGAGAAGGTCCGCGACTTCGAGGCCCCCGACGATCGCGCGCAGAGGCGTTGGACCATTCCCGTTTGCTTTGACGCCTCCGCTGCGCCGCAACTGGCCGAAGTGGCGGATATCACGGGGCTTGGCCAAGAGGCCCTGATAGGGGAGCTTTGCGCCGCGCGCCTTTCGGTCTTGGCCCTTGGGTTCGCCCCCGGTCAGCCCTATCTTGGGATTTTGCCAGAGGCATGGGACATTCCCCGTCAAACCAGCCTGACCGAAGCTGTGCCTCAGGGCGCGATCACGGTCGCCGTGCGGCAGATCGTTCTTTTTGCCAATCGATCCGCAACGGGTTGGAGACAGATCGGGCAGACGGGTTTTCGTCCCTTTGATCTAGGACGTGCGGCGCCTGTGGCACTGACCGCGGGGGACGAGGTGCGTTTTGTGCCCATCGGTCGGGGCGAGTTCGACGGGCTTTTGTCCGACCCCATGGGCGGCGCGAGGCTCGAAACCCTATGACCCAGATCATCATCCAATCGGGCGGCCCCCACCTTAGCCTTCAGGATTTCGGACGCTTGGGCCATTTCGCAAGCGGCATCTCGGTTGGTGGTGCGGCCGATCCTTTGGCACTCTGCGAAGCGGCGGCTCTGTTGGAGGGCGCTCTTGGGGCCTCGCTCGAAATGGCGGGGCATGGCGGGCGGTTCCGCTTTGATGAAACCTGCGATGTTGCGCTGACGGGCGCTCCGATGCGGGCAAGTGTCGAGGGCAAGCCGCTCCTTTGGGGCGCGGTCCATCGGATCGAAAAGGGCGCAGTGCTCGAGATCGGGGCGGCCGAACGGGGTGTCTATGGCTATCTCACCCCGCGCGGCGGAATCCTGAGTGATGAAATACTGGGGAGCCGTTCGGTCCAGAGCAGCGCGGGCATCGGCAGCGCCATCACAGGCGGCGAGAGCTTTCGCGTCAGGGGCGGGGCGGGCGCGCTCGTCAAACTCCGTCAACAGGATCGTTTTTCAGGCGGGCTCATCCGTTTTGTGAGAGGATCGCAATCGCATCTTTTCGACGGCGCTACTTTCGCGCGGTTCGAAGAAACCGGCTTTAAGCGCGATCCTAGGGGCAATCGGCAGGGTGTCGCCTTGGCCTTTGACGGTATCGGCTTTGCAGCCGAGGGACAACTTAGCCGCGTTTCCGACTTTATCACGGTCGGGGATATCCAGATGACGGGCGACGGTCGGCCCTATGTGCTCTTGGCCGATTGCCAGACCATCGGGGGCTATCCCCGCATCGGGACAGTGATCCCCGCCGATCTTCCCAAGATCGCTCAGGCGGGTGTTGGAGCACCGCTTCGGTTCGCCGCGATTTCGCTCGAGGAGGCCGATCGGCTCTATGTCCCGCACGACAAGGAAATTCAGGCTATGAAGCGCAATATAGAGCCGCTCGTGCGCGATCCGCATGAAATCACGGATCTTTTGGCCTATCAGCTAATTGATGGCATGATTACGGGGGACGAGGAATGGCTCTGAGAGTGGATCTTAACGCGGATATGGGCGAGGGCATCGGCAATGATGCCGCGCTTTTGTCGATTGTCACCTCGGCCAATGTCGCCTGCGGTTTTCACGCAGGCTCTTTGACCACCATGCGCGACACCATGGCCGAGGCTTTGCGTTCGGGTGTTGGTCTTGGCGCGCATCCCGGATTTGACGACAAAGCGAACTTCGGACGCACGCGTATGCGCCTTTCGGCAGAGGAGCTTGGTGCACTGACTGCCTATCAACTTGGGGCTGCCATCGGCGTGGCAAAGTCTTTGGGCGGGCGGGTTCGGCATCTCAAACTGCACGGCGCTCTTGCCAATATGGCGAGCGAAGAGCCCGAGATTGCGCGAGCGTGTTACGAGGCCGCTCTCAAGGTTCAGCCCGATATCGTGCTGATGGTCATCGCGGCCACCGCTCAGGAAGCCGTCGCGCGCGAACTGGGGGTGGACTGGGCTGGCGAGATTTTCGCGGATCGTGCCTATAACGACGATGCGACACTCGTCGATCGCGCGAAGGAGGGCGCCGTCCTTCATGATCCCGAGCTGATCACCGAGCGTATTTTGCGGATGCTCGAAAAGGGAGCAATCATTTCCCAGAGCGGCAAGCGCATTCCTTGCAAGATCGACACGATTTGCCTGCACGGAGATACAAAAGAGGCGGTCGAAATCGCCGCCTCTCTCAGGGTTGGATTGACTACGCAAGGCATAAGCCTCGCGCGTCTTTGATTATTCGGCAGCCGTTGCCTTCTTGGGCGTGAGTTTATCCATCGCGTCGAACTGCGAGAGGAACACTTCACCGCTCAGATCATGCAAGAGGTGCGAGCGCTTGAGGCGATCCATGACGGGGCCTTTGACCTCAGACAGATGGAGCATGATGTTCATGTCCTTGAGGCGCGAGTTGATTGCTTCAAGGCTTTCGAGCGCCGACAAGTCCACTTCGTTGACGGCCGAGAACATGAAGACCACGTTCTTGAGTTCGCAATCCTTCTGGACGCGGTTGTAGACATAGTCCTCAAGGAAACGGGCATTGGCGAAGTAGAGGCTTTCGTCGATGCGGATGGTAAGAAGCGAGGGATGCGTTTCTACCGTGTGGCGCTTGATATTGCGGAAGTGCTGGGTGTTCGGAACAAGACCCACTTCGGCAATATGCGGACGCGAGGTTTTGAAGAGATAAAGCACGACCGAAAGGCCAACGCCTGCCGAAACACCCGTTTCCACACCAAGGAGCAGCGTGAGAAGGATGGTCGCCGCAACCGCGATGAAGTCGGGGCGCGAATACCCCCAGCTGCGCTTGAGGATCGAAAGGTCCACGAGGCTCAGAACGGCAACAATGATGGTTGCGGCAAGCGTTGCTTTGGGGAGGAAGTAAACAAGCGGGGTGAGGGCGACAGCGGCGATGGCAAGACCGATCGCCGTGAATGCCCCTGCGGCGGGCGTTTCTGCCCCTGCGTCGAAGTTCACGACCGAGCGGGCAAAGCCGCCGGTGACGGGATAGCCGCCGGTAAAGGCCGCACCGATGTTCGCAGCACCAAGGCCGATGAGTTCCTGATCGGGGTCGATGCGCTGACGCTTTTTTGCAGCAAGCGTCTGGGCAACCGAAATGGATTCAACAAAGCCGATGACGGTGATGAGAAGGGCGGGCACGAAGAGCTGACCCACGAGCGAGGGCGAGAGGTCGGGCATGGTCAGCGGCGGGAGGCTCTGCGGCACGTCGCCGACAATTTTGACACCGTGGTTTTCAAGACCGAAGAGCCAGACGGCAAGCGTGGTGACTACAACGGCAGCAACGGGGCCTGCCTTGGTCAGAACATCGGCAAGACGCGGCGGCACGCCTTTGGACAGAAGGAGCGGCTTTAGCCCCTTGCGGACCCAGAACAGAAAGGCCGTTGCGGCGATACCGATGATGGCGGTGATCCAGTTCATCGTCGTAAGACCGACGACAAGGGACTCGATCATTTCGGGAAGCGTATGGCCCGAGGTTTTTACACCAAGGATATGACCAAGCTGGCTGGCCGCGATCAGGATCCCCGATGCGGTGATGAAGCCCGCGATCACAGGGTGCGAGAGAAAGTTTGCAACAAACCCGAGACGGAAGACGCCCATGAGGAGCAGCATGACACCCGACAAAAGCGCGAGAGTCAGGGCGGCCATGGCATAGCCCATGGTGCCTGCTTCGGCGACCTGACCCACTGCGGCGGCGGTCATGAGAGAGACCACGGCCACTGGACCCACGGCCAAAGCGCGGCTCGTGCCGAAGATGGCATAGAAGATGATCGGAACGATCGAGGCATAGATACCCGCCTCGGGCGGCAGACCCGCGAGCAAAGCATAAGCGAGCGACTGGGGCACCAGCATGATCGTCACGATCACGGCGGCGATTAGGTCGTTCGAAAGGGCATCGGTGTTATATTTCCGGCCCCATTCAAGGGCAGGAACATAGCGGGTCAGTTTGGAGAAGTTCATAAGTTGCAGCCTTGCATATCGGCACAGGGGAGGAGGCCGAGGGTGGCCCGCCCGCAAGGGCGAGCCGTTGGGGATCAGTTAGAGACGGTGACCTTTTCGGGTTTGACCATCCATTCACGGCCACGAAGCATGGCCTTCCAATAGATCGGCGGGAGCGCCGTTTCTTTCAGCCACCACGCCAGACGGGTCGGTTTGGTGCCGTCAAGCACCATTTTGGGGAAGCTCGGAAGCAGCGCGCCGCCATAGCCGAATTCAGCAAGAACGATCTTGCCGCGTTCGACGGTGAGCGGGCAGGAGCCGTAGCCGTTGTATTGGCGCGCGGCGGATTTGCCGTCGATGTCGGCGATGACGTTTTCGGCCACTACGGGTGCCTGAACGCGGGCCGCCGCGGCGGTCTTGGCGTTGGGCGCGTTCATCACATCGCCCAAGGACCAGATGTTTTCAAAGGTCTTGTGGCGAAGCGTTGCCTGATCCACATCCACCCAACCCGCAGCATCGGCGAGCGGCGAGACGCGGATAAAGTCGGGGGCGGTTTGCGGCGGCACGACATGGAGCATGTCGAAGTCCACCGTGACGCGGGTCTTTTCGGTTTCGGGCTTGGCCACTTCGAAGGTCGCGGTCTTGGCCTGACCATCCACCGCCACGAGGTTGTGGAAGAAGTTCAGCGTCGCATCGTATTTCTCGATGTATTTTTCCAGAGCGGGAACATAGTCCTTGACCCCAAAGAGCACGCCACCTGCGTTCATGAACTGGATGTCGATATCCTTGAGTGTGCCGTTGCGATACCAGTGGTCACCCGAGAGATACATCGCCTTTTGCGGTGCGCCTGCGCATTTGATCGGCATCGGCGGCTGCGAGAAGATCGCGCGGCCTTCCTTCATCTCTTGCACGAGCTTCCACGTGTAAGGCGCGAGATCGTAACGATAATTTGAAGTTACACCATTGCGGCCAAGCGTTTCGACAAGGCCCTCAATACGGTTCCAGTCAAGCTTGAGACCGGGGCAAACGATCAGGCGCTTGTAACCCACGACGCGGCAGCCATCGAGGATGACGGCGTTGTCTTTGGGCTCGAATGCGGCAACAGCCGATTTGATCCAGTGCACGCCTTTGGGGATGAGGCTCCCCATGGTCTTGGAGGTGTCTTCGGGATGGAAGACGCCCGCCCCGACAAGGGTCCATCCGGGTTGGTAATAGTGGATGTCTGCGGGGTCGATGATCGCGATGGTTTGATCCGAGCGACGCGCAAGGATCGAGGACGCCACCGAAATACCTGCTGCACCGCCGCCGACGATCACGATGTCATAGCTGGCATCGGTCGTGGTGGTCGGGGTTTTGCCGCCGTTGACGATACGGCGGACAACGCCGCCCATGTCATAGCCAGCAGCCTTGGCGGCTGCGAGAATGTCCGAGGTGCTCATTTTGCCTGCCTGAGCCAGAGCCCAAAGCGTGGTCGAGCGGGTGCCTGTGCGGCAGTAAGCCAGAACAGGACCGGGAAGGCTGTCGAGCGCCTCGCCAAAGGCGACAGCATCCTCGTCCAGAACCTTGCCCGAAATCACAGGAAGATACACCGCTTCAAGGCCTGCAGATTTGGCCGCCTTTTCCATTTCTTCAAAGGTCGGCTGGTCTGCGCCTTCACCGTCGGGACGGTTGCAGATGATCGAGCGAAAACCGGCTTCGGCCAACGCCATCATATCTGCCGCCGCGATCTGCGGCGCCACCGACAGTTTCGGTGTGATCTTCTTGATATCCATTATCCTGGCTCCCCTTGGATAGAGTTTAGAGGCCGTTAACCGGCACTTTGAGCATCGGGCGTCCGTCTTTGTCGGTCGGAATTTCGCCTGCACGCATGTTGACCTGCAGCGAGGGGATGATCAGGCGGGGCATATCCAGCTGGGCATCGCGCTCGGTGCGGAACTTGACGAAGTCTTCTTTGGTCTTGCCTTCGCCGACGTGGATGTTGTGCTTGCGCTCTTCACCGACGGTGGTTTCCCACTCGATGTCGCGGCCGTTG
>JALRIK010000072.1 GCA_023255435.1 Marivivens sp. | reverse complement strand
AAATGAAAAAGGCGCCTCGCGGGGCGCCTTTTCGTTGACTGTCGGTGCGGGCTTATTCAGCCGAAGGTGCAGCAGGCTTCTTGGCCGCGCCGGTGGTGTCGAGGGGGTTGTCCTGACGCTGGACAGAGCCTTCGAAATGGGCACCAGATTCAATCGCGATGGTCTTGTGGATGATGTCGCCTTCGACGCGGGCGGTCGAGGTCAGGCGGACCTTGAGGCCGCGCACGCGGCCGATGATGCGGCCGTTGATGACGACGTCGTCGGCAACCACTTCGCCCTTGATCGTAGCGGTTTCACCGATGGTGAGAAGGTGGGCGCGGATGTCGCCGTCCACTTGGCCTTCGACCTGAATATCGCCGGTGGTCTTGAGGTTGCCCTTGACGTGAAGGTCAGCCGAGAGAACCGACGCAGGCGGTTTTGCCTTGGGCGCAGATGCCTTGAATTCGCTCGAAGCAGCAGGAGCGGCAGCCGGTGTCACCGGAGTGTTGGTTTCGGTGGCCTTGGGGCCAGGCTCGTTGATTTTGCTCTTAGAAAACATCTTGTCCAGCTCTTATATAGATCATCGGGTTCACAGCTTTGCCGCCAACGCGGACCTCGTAGTGAAGGTGGGGTCCGGTTGAACGTCCAGAGTTCCCCATATCACCAATTCGGTCCCCGCGCGAGACCCTTTGGCCCACGTTGACGCGAATTGCGTTCAAATGTCCGTAACGTGTTTCAATTCCGAACTCGTGTTGAATCTTGATCAAGCGGCCATAGCCCGAGGACCAGCCTGCATGGGTGACAACGCCGTCGGCGGTCGAATAGATCGGTGTGCCGACGGGACCGGCGAAATCGGTGCCTGCGTGAAGACGGCCCCAACGGGTGCCGAAGCCCGAGGTCAGGCGATAGTTGCTCTTGACGGGCATCGCAAAGGGCGCGCGTTCGGCTGCGATGCGGTAGAGGTTGATGCGGTCTAGATTGCCGAGGATATTGTTGGCACGCAGGGCATCCGCATCGGGTTCCGCGCCGCGCGTCGAGAACTGGATCGGCATCAAGGGGCCGCCCGTGCCCGAATAGCCGCGCCGCACTTGATCGAGAATTTGCTCGGGGTCCATGCCTGCGGCTTTGAACATCTTGTCGAGCGGTTCGACCGAGACGAGCATCGCCTCTTCGAGTTGGCGGAAAATCTCGTCGTTGCGCTCTTGGAGGAGGCGCAGTTCAAGCTGCATTTCGGCGGCTTGGTCGATAGCGGATTGGGCATCGCTCTTGATCTGGTCGCGCTCGGCGGCGGTCTGGGCCAGCGCTTCGGTGAGCATGTCGACCGTTCCCGTCATCTCGGAGCTTGCAAAGGCAATCGCACCACCCTCGGCATTGCCTTCGATCCGATCACGTAGCGCGGCAAGATCCTCCTTGATCCCTTCGCGTTCGTTCATCGTGCGGCGGAGCGTGGCCTGAATGACTTCGATTCCTGTCTCGAGCTCGCGGCGGCGATCCTCGGAGGCGAGAAGTTCCGACTGCATAAGCGAGATTTGCTGGAGCGCCTTGGTGAAACGTTCCTGCGCGGCCACGGCCTCTTCGGCGCGGATGTCGCGTTCGGAAGAGAGAGCATTCAGGCGCTGTTCATAAATATACTGATCGCGCTGTGCTTGGGCGCGGAAGTTCCCTGATCCGATCGAATCCATCAAAAGGATCGCGGTCGCAATGATGGTCCACGCCACCAAAAGCGTGCCGCCCGTCCAGATGACAAGCTGCGTTTCGGGCTTGAGACGGATGAATCGCGTCTCGGTATCCGATCTTAGGAAAAGCCTTTTTTCAGGAAAGCGACGTTCGAGCGCCGCATGCACTTTCTTGAGTAGTCGAGAACGCACGTCCCAATCCCTGTCTTGTCCCATCCGAAGGCTGTCCCCACAGCCACCCGAAGGTTGTTAACGGGCATAGATTCGTGTGGCAACAAATTTGCGCAGAAATGAGCGCTCATAGGCATTTATGTGCCGAAATGAGCAGAATTCTGCTTAGAGGCGCTCTTTGATCGGAGTTTCTTCCGCAAGTGGCCAATAGAAATCGGGCGGAATACCTGCCTCGGCCCGTTTTTCTTCGTTGAAGGGCGGTTTGAGCGCACCGTGAAAGTATTTGCGGACAAGGTTATGGAACACCTCTTTGGGGTCGAGATCATGGCGACCGCACAGGAAGTGGAACCATTTGGAGCCATAGGCAACGTGATGAACCTCTTCGGCGTAGATAACTTTTAGCGCTTCGACCGACGCCGTATCGCCCGCTTTTTCAAAGATGCTGATCATTCCAGGTGTCACATCAAGGCCGCGGGCTTCGAGCACCATAGGCACGACGGCAAGACGGCCCAAGAGATCATCGACGGTGTCTTCGGCGGCGCGCCACATTCCCGCATGGGCGGGCATCGCGCCGTAATAGCTCCCCAATGCTTCAAGTCTGTCGCAGACGAGATTGAAATGCTTGGATTCTTCGTTTGCGGATTTGACCCAGTCATCAAAGAACCCGAGCGGAAGTTTGGTGCCCGAAAAGCGCGCGATGATATCCCAATGCAGATCGACGGCGTTCAACTCTATATGCGCCACCGCATGGAGAAGCGCGAGCCGCCCTTGCGGTGTTCCGGGACGGCGGCGGGGAACGTCGCGCGGCGCAAGTAGTTCGGGCTTTTCGGGGCGGGCGGGCCTGAGCGGAGGCGATGCCGTCCCGACTTCGATCGGCGCGGCGCCCTCGGCTCTGGATGCAAACCAGAGCGCGGCATAGCGATGAGACAGCGCGGTTTTTTCTCGTCCGTCTGCCGTGGTCAGAACCTCGGTCGCCATTTGCGCAAGTGTTTTCATCTCGGGCCCCTTTGCGGTTTTGTGGCCGTATCTGCCGCAAAACCGCTGGGTTTGTCAAAACGCAGGATCAGAGTGCTTTGGCGGCGGCAAGCACCTCTTCGGCATGACCTTTGACGGAGACCTTGGGCCAACTGGCCGCAATGGTGCCGTCCTGAGCAATAAGGAAGGTCGCGCGGGTGATCCCTTCGTAGGTCTTGCCATACATCTGCTTTTCTCCCCAAGCGCCGTAGCGCTCGCAGGTGTCACTATTTTCATCCGATGCAAGGATAAGATCGAGTTCTTGCTTGGCGATGAAATTGTCGTGCTTTTTCACGCTGTCTTTGGATATGCCGATCACCGTGCAGCCGGCGGCGGCGAATTCGGTCTTGAGTGCGGTGAAGTCCTTGGCTTCGGTGGTGCAGCCAGGGGTGTTGTCCTTTGGATAGAAATAGACAACCACCTTTTGGCCTTTGAGAGCGGACAGAGTGACCGTCGCGCCGCCGTTGGTCGGAAGGGTGAAGTCAGGGGCCATATCGCCTTGGTTCGGCATAGCATTGCTCATGGGTGCAGGTTCCCTTCTTGATTGTGTTGTGACTGGCTTTCGGCTTTGTTTTAGTTCACTTGAACCAGATGGAAAGTGCCGTTCGGCGCGCAAGGAAAGCTTTATCCGCCTATGACCGACGAAACGGCCAGACCCGCCCCTAAAGAGCCCCGTCCGCGCAAGCGGGTGGCGCTGATGCGTTGGGGGTGGCGTGCGCTGATGGCGCTGGTTTCGGTTCCGATCGTTTTGACCATGGTTGTGGTCCTGATGCTCTATGACCGCGAGGTGACGGCCCCAAGCTGGGTCAAAGACCGCATAGAGCAAGAGGCTGCGGCGGTCCTTGGCGGCGGGTCGGTGCGATTGGGTGAAATTTCGGTGACAGTGCAGCGCGATTTCCACCCGATCATTCGCATGAACAACATCGTGCTGCGCGACGCCAAAGAGCGTGTCCTTGCGCGGGTTCCAAGGGTCGAGGCACAGGTCTCGCCGCGCGGTCTTCTGTTCCGGCGCGAGCTTCTGGTGCAGGACCTACGGATTTCGGGGGCGCAGTTCACCGTTCGGCGGTCTGCCGATGGGAGCGTGGCCGTCACCTTCGAAGCGGGCGAGACCACGCGCGAGGCGGTGAACTTTCTCGCTCTGCTCGACAGTTTCGACGATGCCTTCGAGCGTCCTGCGCTTGAAGCTTTGCGCGAAGTGCGGGCCGAAGGGCTTATCGTCAATTTCGAGGATGCCCGCGTGGGGCGGAGCTGGATTGTGGACGGGGGCGAGTTGTCGCTCGATCTTCGTGGACAGGTAATCGGTCTGCGCGGCGAAGCGGGGCTCCTTTCGGGGCGGTCCGAGGTGACGACTGTCTCGATGAATTACGAGAGCCTGCGCAACAGCCGCAAAGCGGTGATGTCGGTCACGGTCCAGAACGCCTTTGCTACCGATATCGCCTCGCAAGCGCCTGTTCTCAACTGGCTCAGCGTGCTCGATGCGCCTGTGTCGGCGGCCTTGCGGGCCTCGACCAATGAGACGGGCGAGATCGAAAGCCTCCATGCTTCGCTCGCGATTGAAGAGGGATCGCTGCGGCCCAACCCTAATGTCGACCCTGTGCCCTTCGAGCGGCTGAGCACCTATCTGACCTATCATCCCGATGAGCAGCGCATCAGCTTTGACCGCGTGAGTGCGCGCACGGAATGGGGGCAGTTCGATGCCGAAGGACAGGCTTATCTGCGTGAGTTTCAGGGCGATTTCCCGCAGGCCTTGGTCTCGCAATTGTCGCTGACCAATGTGGTGCTCGATCCTGCTGGCTATTATGATGCACCCCAGCGCGTGGACGAGGCCAGTGTCGATTTCCGCCTGCGCCTTGCGCCTTTCGAGGTCGAAGTGGGCGAGTTCTATGCCCGCACGGGTGCGGATCGCGTGAATGGCTCGGCCCGTGTGCGTGTTGCCGATGAGGGGTGGAGCGTTGATCTCGACGCGGTGTCGGATCGGGTCAGCCCCGAAAACCTTGCCGCTTTCTGGCCCAATACCGTCAAACCGGGGACGCGGCTCTGGATCATGAACAATCTCTCGGGCGGTTATGCGTTCGATGGGGGGCTTGCGCTGCGTCTCAGGCCGAACCAAAAACCCGATCTTGGGATCAGTTGGCAGTTTGCGGATATGTCGATCCGCTATCTCAAAACCTTTCCGCTGATCACTGGCGCTCATGGGTTCGCGGAAATGGCACGGGGCGAATTCACCGCCGTGCTGAACGGAGGCAAAGTCGCAGCGCCACAGGGGGGCGAGATTGATGCAACGGGGTCGGTGTTCCACATCGGCAATCTGGGACAGAAACCAGCGCTCGCCGAGATTGACCTTGATTTGACAAGCACGATCACAGCCTCGTTGTCGCTGCTCGACCTGCCGCCCTTCGAATTCCTCAGCCGCGCAAACCGCGAGGTGACGCTGGCCGATGGAACCGCTCAGACACAGGTCTCGCTGGCGCTTCCGCTCAAGAAGGATCTCAAGCTGACGGATATCGACGTGCGTTATCACTCGGACCTGAGCAACCTGCGCAGCGACGTCATTCTCGAGGGGCATCGTCTATCTGCGGCGCAAATGGTGGTGGACGGGACCCGAGGCGGGCTTGAAATAGCGGGTGACGTGCGGATCGGTGACGTGCCCGCAAGCGTGACATGGACCAAAGGGTTCGATCCCGAAAACGCGCAGCGCTCGAACCTTTCGGGGACAGTCGAACTTTCGCAGCGGACGCTTGACGAATTCCGCATCGCGCTCCCTCCCGAGATGGTCGGTGGGCGGGGCAGCGCACGCATCGACGTTGCTCTGGAGGCCGAGCGCGCACCTGAATTGACTCTGCGTTCCGATCTTCGGGGGGTCGAGCTGGAAATCCCGTCGATCGGTTGGGCCAAATTGGCCTCGGAGACGGGAGACTTCCGTCTGGGGGTCACGCTGGATAGGCCCGCGAGGGTCAACCGTCTTTCGCTCGAAGCCGCAGGGCTTGAGGCGGAAGGGCGCATCACATTGACCTCAGCAGGCGCATTCGAGCGCGCACGGTTCGACAGGCTTCGGGTCGGGGGATGGCTCGACGCTTCGGTCGAGCTTGTTTCGCGCGGGGCTGGGCGGGCGGTCGGTATCGAAGTGCGCGGTGGCACTCTGGATATCCGTTCTGCCAAAACGGGCGGAGGCGACGGGAGCGGCGGCGCGCCATTGAATGTCGCGCTGGATCGTCTGGTCATCACCGATAATATGGCTCTGACCAATTTTCTGGGCGAGTTTGCGACAAGCGGCGGTTTGAACGGCTCTTTCACCGCTTTGATGAATGACGGGGCGCAGGTCGCGGGGGCAATCGCGCCCCATCGTCAAGGCACCGCCGTGCGGCTCCAGTCCGCGAATGCGGGACGTTTTCTCGCCTCTGCAGCGATCACCAAGGAAACTGAGGGCGGCGCGCTCGATCTTTTGCTGACGCCGCGCGGGCCACGCGGAGAATATGACGGCGAACTCCAAATCTCGGACATTCGCGTGCGCAAAGTGCCCACCATTGCCGAGCTTCTCAATGCGGTCTCTGTTGTCGGTCTGTTTCAGGGGATCGACGGGCCGGGGATCGTCTTTGACGACATAGAAGCGCGTTTCCATCTCACACCCGATCAGATCATCATCACCCAAGGCGCGGCAACGGGGGCTTCCATGGGGATTTCCGTTGACGGCACCTATGGGATCAAGACCTCGGCGCTCGATCTTCAGGGGGTTGTTTCGCCAGTTTATCTCATCAACGGGGTAGGGGCGGCGCTGACCCGTCCAGGTGAGGGGCTTATCGGGTTTAACTATTTCCTCGGCGGGACGACATCCGCGCCTCAGGTTTCCGTGAACCCCCTTTCGGTTCTTGCGCCTGGTATGTTACGCAACATCTTCCGACGCCCGTCGACGACTGCGAACCAATAGGATTTGACCTTGAAACTCAGCGACTTCGATTTTCACCTCCCCGAGGAGCTTATTGCGACACGTCCCGCTTCGCCCCGGTCCTCCGCACGTCTGCTGCTCGCCCAAGGGGACAGCATTACCGATCTGCGTGTGACGGACCTTGTCGATCTGCTTGAGGAGGGGGATCGACTTGTTCTCAATGACACCAAGGTTATTCCCGCGCGGCTGTCGGGGCTGCGCCACCGCGAGAGCGCGCAGGGTCCCGTGTCCGCGCGGATCGAAGTCACCCTGCTCGAGCCCAAAGCAGACGGAACATGGAGCGCGCTCGTCAAGCCGCTCAAGAAAGTGCAGGACGCAGAGACCATCCATTTCAGCGAGGCGCTGAGCGCCGAGGTTGTGGCACGTAGCGATGGGCAGGCGCTTTTGCGGTTCAATCTTGTGGGCGATGACTTCGACGCCGCTCTGGCCGAGGCGGGGGCGATGCCTCTGCCGCCCTATATCGCGGCCAAGCGGCCTGCGGACGAGAAGGACAAATCGGACTATCAGACCGTGTGGGCCAAGAACCTTGGCGCTGTCGCCGCCCCGACGGCCTCGCTCCATTTCGATGAGCCGCTACTTGAACGGCTTCGGGCCAAGGGCGTGAGCTTTACCCATGTCACGCTCCACGTGGGGGCGGGGACGTTCCTTCCCGTCAAGGTCGACAACATCGCAGAGCACAAGATGCATGCCGAATGGGGTAGAGTTAGCGAGACTGCGGCCCAAGAGATCAATGAGACCAAGGCCAAGGGTGGCCGTGTGATCCCCGTCGGCACCACCGCGCTTCGGCTGATCGAGAGCGCGGCGACAGACGCTGGCGTGGCCCCATGGGAGGGGCCGACTGATATTTTCATCACGCCCGGCTTCGCGTTCAAAGCGGCCGACGGTCTTATGACGAACTTTCACCTGCCCAAGTCGACTTTAATGATGTTAGTGTCGGCATTGATGGGAGTGGAAACCGTGAAAACGATCTATTCTCACGCCATAGCGAGTGGATACCGTTTCTTTTCATACGGGGACTCCTCGCTGCTTTTGCCGCGTCGCTAGGGTCGTTTTGATCCGCTGCGCACCCGATATACAACATCCGCTTTGCTCATAAGGCGGAAAAGGACGTCTGATGTTTCAAGTTCTTAGCAGCTCGTGGGCGCTTCTGCTCGGGATATTCATGCTTATGATCGGTAACGGGCTTCAGGGCACGTTGCTTGGTCTGCGCGGCGAACTTGAAGGGTTTACGACCTTTCAGATGTCGTTGGTCATGTCGGCCTATTTCGTCGGCTTTCTCTTTGCCTCGAGAATTGCGCCGACGCTCATTCGCCGCGTCGGCCATATTCGCGTCTTTGCCGCGCTGGGCTCGACGATTTCAGCGGTTCTGATCCTTTATCCGACCTTGACCGAACCTTGGGCATGGATGATCGGCCGCGTGCTCATCGGTTTTTGCTTTTGCGGGGTCTATATCACGTCGGAAAGCTGGCTGAATGACGCCGCCTCGAACGAAAATCGCGGCAAGGCGCTTTCGCTTTATATGATCACCCAGATGGGCGCGATCATTCTGGCGCAATACCTCGTCGTCTTGGGCGATGTGAGCGGCTATGTGCTCTTCATCATCCCGTCCGTCCTCGTGTCGCTTTCATTTGCGCCGATCCTCTTGTCGGTTCGGCCCGTGCCTGCCTTCGAGACGACCAAGCCGCTCACGCTGCGCCGCTTGATCAAGACTTCACCGCTTGCCTGCATGGGGATGCTGCTCCTCGGCGGGGTCTTTGCGGCCCAGTTCGGGATGTCTGCGGTTTACGGCACACGTGTGGGGCTGACGGTGAGCGAGATTTCGATCATGGTTTCGTCGATCTATGTGATGGCGCTGTTCCTGCAATATCCTGTCGGCTGGCTTTCGGATCGCATGGACCGCAGGCTCTTGATCATCATCCTGTCGCTCTTGGGCGGTGCGGGAGCGCTGTTGTCGTTCCTCTTCCCAGGGCATTATTGGCTCATTATCGTGAGTGCGGCCGTTGTGGGCGGTGCGTCGAACCCGCTTTACGCGCTCCTTATCGCTTATGCGAACGATTATCTGGACCGCTCCGATATGGCGGCGGCCTCTGCTGGGTTCCTCTTTATCAACGGGGTGGGCGCTATTGCAGGGCCGCTAATCCTCGGCTGGGTGATGACCTCCGTCTCTGCCGAGGCGTATTGGCTCTATGTCGGAGGCCAGCTTCTCGCGCTGGGCGTTTACGGTCTGTGGCGGATGACGCGTCGCAAGTCGCTCACGCCGGTGTCGGACACGGTCTCCTATGCGCCGATCCTGCCGTCGGCGACACCTGTCGCGGTCGAGCTTGCTCAAGAGGTCTATTTCGACGCCGAGTCAGACGACACCCAAGGGGCTAAGGAATGACGCTTTCTGAGCAGATCATCGAGTATTGGATCAACGAAGTTGGGCCCAAAGGATGGTATATGGGCGGCGAGGCGCTCGATACCGAGATCCGCGAGCGATTTGAGACACATTGGGTCGATGCGGTGGAAGGGGCATTCGGCCCTTGGTTGATGGATGCAAAGGGCGCTCTGGCCTATCTCATCCTGACCGATCAGTTCCCGCGCAATATGTTTCGCGGCGATGCGCGGTCCTTTGCCTCGGACGCCTTGGCGCGGGCTGCAGCCAAACATGCGATCGCCGAAGGCTGGGACCAGAAGGTCGAGCCGCAAAGCCGCCAGTTCTTTTTCCTGCCGCTGATGCATTCGGAAAACCTCGTGGATCAGGACCGTTCGGTCGAGCTGTTCCGCACGGCGATGGACGGCGAGGACGGCAATGTGATCCACGCCGAAGCGCACCGCGCCGTCATCCGCGCTTTTGGCAGGTTTCCTTATCGGAACGAAGCATTGGGACGTGCAACAACGCCCGAAGAACAAAGATTTCTGGAGGCAGGAGCATACGGCGGTCTGGTCAAGCGGATGTCGGAGGGCGCAAAGACAGCTTTTGTTTCCCCTTAAATATTTGAAATACAACAAGGAAACAAGCGTTGCGCATTTTCGATAGCTGCCATGCTAACGACTCTATTCCGCAATTTGGAAAAATAGTTTAACGTCAAACTAATTTTGAAACCGGAGGAGGGTCTCATGGCCGCTAAGAATTTCGACATGATCGTCATTGGTGCAGGACCGGGCGGTTATGTTGCCGCGATCCGTGGTGCGCAGCTTGGTCTGAATGTCGCCTGTGTGGAGCGTGAACATTTGGGCGGTATCTGTCTCAACTGGGGTTGTATCCCGACCAAGGCGATGCTTCGCTCCTCTGAAGTTTTCCATCTGATGCACCGTGCCAAGGAATTCGGCCTCAAGGCGGACGGTATCGGCTATGATCTCGACGCCGTGGTCAAGCGCTCGCGCGGTGTGGCCAAGCAGCTTTCGGGCGGGATCGGCCACCTCTTCAAGAAAAACAAGATCACCTCGATCATGGGCGAGGCCAAGCTTTCGGGTAAAGGCAAGGTCACGGTCAGAACTGACAAGGGCACCGAAGAGCTCACCGCTAAAGCCATCGTCGTGGCGACAGGCGCACGCGCTCGCGAGCTTCCCGGTCTTGAAGCGGATGGGGATCTCGTCTGGACCTACAAAACCGCTCTGACACCGCCGCGTATGCCGAAAAAGCTCCTCGTAATTGGCTCGGGTGCGATCGGAATCGAGTTCGCCAGCTTCTACAATACGCTGGGTGCCGATACGACTGTGGTTGAAGTCATGGACCGCGTGCTTCCTGTCGAGGACGCCGAGATCAGCGCCTTTGCCAAGAAGCAATTCGTCAAGCAAGGTATGAAGATCATGGAAAAAGCCATGGTCAAACAGCTTGATCGCGGCAAAGGCAAAGTCACCGCCCATATCGAAGTTGGTGGCAAAGTCGAAACGCAGGAATTCGACACTGTCATTTCCGCCGTTGGGATCGTCGGGAACGTCGAAAACCTCGGTCTTGAGGACATGGGCGTCAAGATCGACCGCACGCATGTCGTGACGGATGAATACTGTCGCACCGGTGTTGAGGGGCTCTTTGCAATCGGCGATATCGCTGGTGCGCCTTGGCTTGCCCACAAAGCCAGCCACGAAGGCGTTATGGTGGCCGAACTGATCGCGGGCAAGCATCCGCACCCGATCAAGCCGAACTCGATTGCGGGCTGCACCTATTGCCATCCGCAGGTCGCGTCCGTCGGTCTTACCGAGGCCAAGGCGAAAGAGGCAGGCTATGAGATCAAAGTCGGCCGCTTCCCCTTTATCGGCAACGGCAAGGCGATTGCTCTGGGCGAGCCTGAGGGGCTTATCAAGACGGTGTTCGATGCCAAGACGGGCGAACTTTTGGGTGCGCATATGGTGGGCGCAGAAGTCACCGAGCTGATTCAGGGTTATGTCGTGGGCCGTGCGCTCGAGACGACGGAAGAGGACCTTATGAACACGGTCTTCCCGCACCCGACCTTGTCCGAAATGATGCATGAAGCGGTGCTTGATGCCTATGGCCGCGCGCTGCACTTCTGATCGAAGCTGAAACCAAAGAAAAAGCCCGCCAATTCGGCGGGCTTTTTTGGTCTATCGGCAAGGGAACATCAGCCGATAGGGCCACCTGCTTGGACCCAGTGACCAAAGCCACCGATGTTATGCACTTCGGCATGACCCAGTTGTTCGAGGGTTTGCATCGCCATACCCGCACGGCCACCTGCAGCGCAGTAGACGGCGATCGGCTTGCCGCTCTTGAAGATTTCAAGGCATTCGGGGCTGCGCGGATCGGCCTTCATGTGAAGGGTCGCAAGCGGCACGTGCACCGCATTCTTGGCTTTGCCGGAGGCGGCGACTTCACCGGCTTCGCGGACGTCGATCACGACGATTTCGTCGGCTGCGTGCTTGGAGATTGCGGTCTGCACATCAAGAGGGGCAGGGCGGGAGGAGGACTTGAACATCGAGAGCATGACACACCTTTGGTTTGCTGTTCGCTTGTGGAAGATATATACATAAGAAAAATGAAATGTAAAGGGGCGCTGATCAATTTTGCCCGCTTTCCCGCAAAAGATGCCAAAACGCTGGTAATTTCTTGTCGTGTTCGTTAAATGTTCTCCAGTTTTCATTGGAGACTCGCGCCCGCTCGACTATGTGTAGCAGGCACAATTTGGGGGCCAGAATGGCTGAACTGAAAAAGATCGAAGTGCGCGGCGCGCGCGAGCACAATCTCAAGAACATCGACGTTGATATCCCGCGCGACGAACTTGTTGTGATTACAGGGCTTTCGGGATCGGGCAAGTCTTCGCTGGCCTTTGATACGATCTATGCCGAAGGTCAGCGCCGTTACGTGGAATCGCTCTCGGCCTATGCACGCCAGTTCCTCGATATGATGGAAAAGCCCGATGTAGATCACATCTCGGGCCTGTCTCCTGCCATTTCCATCGAGCAGAAGACCACCTCCAAGAACCCGCGTTCGACTGTCGGCACCGTGACCGAGATCTATGACTATATGCGTCTTTTGTTTGCGCGGGTCGGCACCCCCTATAGCCCCGCCACGGGTCTCCCGATCGAGGCGCAACAGGTGCAGGACATGGTCGACCGGATCATGGCGATGGAGGAGGGCACGCGCGGCTATCTCCTCGCGCCGATCGTGCGGGACCGCAAGGGCGAATACCGCAAGGAAATGCTGGAGCTGCGGAAGCAGGGCTTCCAGCGGGTCAAGGTGGACGGCACTTTCTATGAGCTCGACGAGCCGCCGACCCTCGACAAGAAATTCCGCCACGACATCGACGTTGTGGTCGACCGCATCGTGGTGCGCGAGGGGCTCGAGACACGACTTGCCGACAGTTTGCGCACCGCGCTTGATCTGGCGGACGGGATTGCGATCCTTGAAACTGCGCCCAGCGAAGGGGAGCCCGAGCGCTTTACCTTCTCGGAAAAATTCGCCTGTCCGGTAAGCGGCTTCACCATACCCGAGATCGAACCGCGTCTTTTCTCGTTCAACGCACCTTTCGGCGCTTGTCCGTCCTGTGATGGCCTTGGGGTCGAGCTTTTCTTTGACGAACGTCTTGTCGTTCCCGACGTGACGCTCAAAGTGGCCGATGGCGCGATTGCGCCGTGGCGCAAAGGCAAATCGCCCTATTTCCTTCAGACGATCGAGGCGATTGCCAAGCATTACGGTTTCAACAAAAGCGCCCGCTGGAAGGATATTCCAGAGGCTGCGCAAAAGGTGTTCCTCTATGGCTCGGGCACCGAAGAGATCATGTTCCGCTATGACGAAGGCGGCCGCGTTTATCAGGTCACGCGACCGTTCGAGGGCGTAATCCCGAACATGCAGCGCCGCTATCGCGAAACCGATAGCTCTTGGGTGCGTGAAGAGTTCGAGCAATACCAGAACAACCGTCCTTGTGGCTCTTGCGGCGGTTATCGACTTCGCGAAGAAGCGCTGGCGGTCAAGATCGCAGGTCTTCATGTCGGCCAAGTCGTGCAGATGTCGATTAAAGAGGCCTATGCCTGGATCGGAACCGTTCCTGAGAGCCTCACCAACCAGAAGAACGAGATTGCCCGCGCCATCCTCAAGGAAATCCGCGAGCGTCTGGGATTCCTCAACAACGTGGGTCTCGATTACCTGACGCTCAGCCGCAACGCGGGCACGCTCTCGGGTGGGGAAAGCCAGCGTATCCGTCTGGCAAGCCAGATTGGCTCGGGCCTTACGGGTGTTCTCTATGTGCTCGACGAGCCGTCCATCGGTCTTCACCAGCGGGACAACGACCGTCTATTGACCACGCTCAAGAACCTTCGCGATCAGGGAAATACGGTGATCGTCGTCGAACACGACGAGGACGCGATCCGCGAAGCCGACTATGTCTTTGACATCGGTCCGGGGGCAGGGGTGCACGGCGGCCAAGTGGTTGCCCACGGCACGCCCGCCGAAATTGCTGCCAACCCCAATTCCGTGACGGGGCAATATCTCTCGGGCAAGCGAGAGATTTCGGTTCCGACCGACCGCCGAAAGGGCAACGGCAAACAGCTCACCGTGGTGAAGGCCTCGGGCAACAACCTTCACGATGTGACGGTCGACTTCCCGCTAGGCAAATTCGTGAGCGTGACGGGTGTTTCGGGCGGCGGGAAATCCACGCTGACCATCGAGACGCTCTATAAGAACGCTGCGATGAAGTTGAACGGCGCACGCGAAACCCCCGCACCTTGCGAGACGATCAAAGGGTTCGAGCATCTTGATAAGGTGATCGACATCGACCAGCGTCCCATCGGGCGCACGCCGCGTTCGAACCCTGCGACCTATACAGGGGCCTTTACGCCGATCCGCGACTGGTTCGCGGGGCTTCCCGAAGCCAAGGCGCGCGGCTACAAGCCGGGTCGGTTCTCGTTCAACGTCAAAGGCGGCCGCTGC
>JALRIK010000071.1 GCA_023255435.1 Marivivens sp. | reverse complement strand
AAATTTGTGTTCTTTGCCCTGCATCGGGCGCACGCGCAGCTCCTCGCCGACCTTTACGGCAAGGTCGCCAACAGTGCGCACGACAACCGATCCCGCCTCTTTCGTGTCGAGATAGAGGATCGTATCTGCGCCAAGCCGTTCAAGGTGGCGCACTTTGCCGCCCCAAATTCCGTCGTCAGCAATTTCGAGATGTTCGGGACGAATGCCATAGGTCGTGCACCCCATCGCCTTAGCCACGTCACCTTCGAAAAGGTTCATCTTGGGCGATCCGATGAAACCCGCAACAAAGGGGCTGGCGGGGTGATTATAAAGCTCCATCGGCGAGCCGACCTGTTCGATACGGCCGGCATTCAGCACCACGATCTTGTCCGCCATGGTCATCGCTTCGACCTGATCATGGGTGACATAGATCATCGTTGCCCCAAGTTCGGCATGAAGATCGGTAAGCTCGATCCGCATTTGCGAGCGCAGCGCCGCATCAAGATTGGACAGCGGTTCATCAAAGAGGAACACCTTTGGATCACGCACGATCGCGCGGCCGATTGCGACGCGCTGGCGTTGGCCGCCCGAAAGAGCCTTGGGCTTGCGATCAAGAAGCGCGGTAAGCTGGAGCTTTTCCGCGGCGGCCTCGACCTTGGCCTTGATCTCGGCCTTGGGCAATCTGGCGAGCGACAGGCCGAAGCCCACGTTCTCTCGCACCGTCAAATGTGGATAGAGCGCATAGCTCTGGAACACCATCGCGATGCCGCGCTTGGACGGCTCTTCACCCGAGACATCCACGCCGTCGATCTCGATCGCGCCGCTTGTCGTTTCCTCGAGCCCCGAGATGATCCGAAGGAGCGTGGACTTACCGCAGCCTGAAGGCCCGACAAAAACGCAGAACTCCCCGTCTTCGACCTCGAGATCGACGCCTTTGATCACCTCGACAGCGCCGAAACTCTTGGTGACATTTCTAAGAGTAACCTTGGCCATGGATTATCCTTTCACAGCGCCAGAGGTCATTCCGGCAACGATTTGGCGGTTGAAGAAGATATAGACGATGAGGGGCGGGATCGTGATCAGCAGGATGTTCATAAAGAGAAGGTTAAGCTGCGACACGAACTGGCTTTGGAAATTGAACAACGTTAGCTGCACGGTCACGTTTTCCTTGCCTGGGAGGTAATAGAGCGGGTTGGTGAAGTCGTTGAAAATCGCGATGGACTGCACGACGATGATCGTCACCGTTGCGGGCTTGAGCAGCGGCAGGATCACCCGAAAGAAAATCTGGAGCGGCTTGGCACCGTCGACGATGGCGGCCTCGTCAAGATCGCGCGGGATCGTCGAGATGAACGAACGGAACAGCAAAATCGCAAAGGACAGTCCATAGGCCACCTGAATAAGGATCATGCCGTGCAATGTTTTGAACAGTCCGAGGTTCTGCAAGACCCAGATCGTGGGCACTACGGCAGGTGGCACCATAAGGCCTGCCATGACACCCGCCCAGATGACGGCGTTCCATCTGCTGTGTCGGCGCTGGAGGATATAGCCCACCATCGCGCTTAGGATCACAAGGAGAGAAACAGCGCCCACCGTGATTACGGTGGAATTAAAATATGCAAGCAAAAGCATGTAGTTGCGCGCTTCGATCACCTCGACCAGATTGGCCCAGAGGTGCCATTCGGTCGGCCAGTTAAACTCGAGCCGCGCCGCCTCTTTCTTGTCCTTGGCGGCCATGAAGAGAATGAAAACAAACGGCACGACAAAGACGAAGAGACTGACCACAAGAGCCGCGATCCCTGTCCAGAATTGGCGACGGGTCATTGGTCCACCTCCTTGCGGTTCATCCAGCTCACGAGAGGGATCACGATCAGCGCCACAAGCGCAAAGAGGATCACGTTGCCCGCAGTCGAAAGCCCATAAAAGCCCGCTTGGTATTGTTTATAGATTACCGAGGCGAGAACATCCGAGCTGAACCCCGGACCGCCCTTGGTCATGGCCCAAACAATGTCAAAGGACCGCAAACCCCCAATGAGCGAGAGCGTGATCACCGTGACGGTCGCAGGACGCACGAGCGGCACGGTCACACGCCAGAACTGTTGGAGACGGGTTGCCCCATCGATGCGCGCAGCCTCGTAATATTCGGGAGCGATCGAAGCCAGACCCGCGATATAGATCAGGGTGGCGAGGCCGACGCCTTTCCACACATCGACAAGAGCGACCGAGAAAAGCGCAAGGCTCGGGTCGGTGAGCCATCCCGGTCCGTCGATCCCCATCTGCGCCAGCGCGATATTGATCGCCCCCTTGGTGGGGTGCATCAAACGGGTAAAGGTGATGCCGACCCCGATGGTCGAGACGAGCACCGGAAAGAACACGAGAATACGCAAGAACCCTTGGGCGAAAATGCCCGAGGTAAGCAAAACGGCGAGCAATAGGCCCAGCACGGTTTTCAGGCTCGATGTGACAAAGGCAAAGATGACCGTATTGGTCATACCCTGAACCAGAAAGGGTTCCTTGAAGAATTGAACAAAATTTTCGAGACCGATGAACTCGGCGGTAAAGAGATCCCACCGCGTCAGGCTAAACCAAAGGCTTGCGACCGAAGGAACCAGAAACAGCGTGGTGAAGATCACCGCGGCGGGGAAGACAAACCAATAGGGATAGGGCGACTTGCGTTTCATCGTCTCTCCTTGGGTAGAAGCCCTGCCCCGAAGATACGGGACAGGGCCTTGCTCTGGTAGGGAGGATTACCAGTTCGGCAGGCCAAGCTGCTTGGCTTGCTTTTCGACGTCCTGATCATAGAGCGCCGCGCCGTCGGCGGCTGAACGGATACCCGAACCAACCTCGACCGTGATTTGCTCAAGAGCCGGACCTTTGACAGGTGAGAGGAATTCAAGAGCAGGGGCCGTGCGGCCATCCGCCTCGAAATAGGGCATCATGTCGGCGACTGAAGGCACAACATCCAAAGGTGCGTCGCAGCCCTTGACGAGATAGGGTCCTTGGAACCCCGTTGCTTCGGTCTGGGCATCACAGCCCGCGACAGAGGCGATGAAGTTCAACAGCTTTTTGCCTTCTTCAACGTTCTGGGCGGTCTTGGGCATATAGACGCCGCCGGGCATCCAGACAGTCAAACCGTTCGAATTCGGGTCATCACCGGGCTGGGCGAAGAAACCGACATCGTTAAGCTCGTCGGGATTGTTCTGGGCAATCGCGCCGATGGCAAAGGTCAACATGGGATAGTGAACCACCTCGCCCGTCGCGACCATTGCCACACCTTCTTCAAAGGTCGCAGCGCCGTAATCGGCGTTCATCACGCCTGCTTCATAGACTTCCTGAAGATGCTCGAACCCGCGCACCGCAGCGGGAGTCGTCGCGTATTTAATTTCGTTGGCGGTATATTTCTCGGCAAAGTCAGGCACTTGGGCCTGAACGTTGAAATAGTCGGCCAGAACGAAAAGCTGGCTGGTCCATGTTGCCCCGAACGTGCCGCCGACGGCGGCTTTGCCCGCTTCCTTGATCTTGGCGTTGTTCTCCATGAACTCGGCCCATGTCATTGGAATGCTCAGACCCAGCTCTTCATAGGTGGGACGGTGATAGAAAATACCGCCACCCATGGCCGACCCGACAGGGACGCCATAGACCTTGCCACCCGCGCTCACCGTTGGCTTAAAGCTATCGAGAACGTTCGCTTGGCCCTCTAGATCAGAAAGATCGAGCAAGTTGGCTTCGGGGTTGAGCGCCTGAAAGAGCGATCCGCTGTTATAGGCAAAGACATCGGTCATCTCGCCCGTAGCAAGACGGGTTTTGACGATGTTGTCGCCTTCACCGCCACCCGGACGGGTTTCGAGTTCGAGAACGATGTCGGGGTTCGCCGCTGTAAAGGCAGCCGAAATGCCCTCCCATTGCGCGACCGTGTTGGGGGCGTTGTCGATCAGCACGGTCAAGGTGACCTCTGCTTGGGCTGCGCCGCTCATCGCCATCAAGGCCGCAGCGACAAGTCCGCTGTATTTCATATGTTTCATTCCATCCTCCCTGGACTAGGCCACTTTTTGAAAGGTGATCACGTGCTGGCCCTCTGGCACGTGATATCCGCTCGGCGGAACGTCGATCCGTTGTCCGTCGATGCGGTAATCCGTATAATTCGCGTTTGCGCGGAGACGCCCGCGTGCCCCCTCGGGAAGGGTGACTGTCCATGTGACCAGATTTACCGAGAGTTCCCATTCCGAAGCAAAGCGACCCTTGACGCTATCGTGCCACATAGAAACAGGCGACAGTTCGGGCAGTATCACAGGGTCAAGATCGACGATCTCGAACCCCGCCCCTTCGACCGTCGGCGCGATGCCCGCAACACTTTCAAAGAGCCACTGACACACCGCCCCATAGGCATAGTGGTTATAGCTGTTCATATGCGGATCAAAGATCGAGCCGTCGGGGGCAATTGCATCCCAGCGTTCCCAGATCGTCGTCGCGCCTTTGCCGACCTGATAGAGCCAGCCCGGAACATCGCGATTGAGGAAAAGCTTTTCCGCCTCGTCGTGCAGACCGAGTTTGGTCAGCGCGGGGAGAAGTGCAGGCGTTCCGATAAACCCCGTCCCGATCCTGAACTGGGCGTTGACCAGCGAGGCTTTGAAATAGGCGCGCGCCGCGTCGTGATGCTCGGGTGGCACAAGGCCATAGAGAAACGCCAGCGCGTAAGAGGTTTGATCGTTATGCGCCAAACGGCCCGAAGCGCTGAAATATTCAGCCTTGAACGCGGCCTTGATCTCGTCTGCGCGCGCGGCAAGCCGCTTGGCCTCGGCCTCCTCGCCGATGATCCCTGCGATTTTGGCCGCAAGATCGGTCGATATGAAATGATAGAGCGTCGCGGCGCAATCGTCCGAAATCGTCGGACGCGGCTTTTCACTCGGCCCTTTGGGCTGAAGCCAGTCGCCAAAGGTAAAGACGGGGCCGCCCCAGACCGGACTCGGGCGGATGATCGGACCGTTTGAAAGACCCCAAAGGTAATCAAGCCATTTGACCATCGCAGGGAAGGTTTCGCGCAGAACCGCATCATCCCCATAGTGCAGATAAAGCTGCCACGGCATGACGGTGATCACATCGCCCCAGCCTGTCGAACCTGCCATTTCCCCCGGAAACTGGTTACCCTCGGGTTTGATGCGGGTGGGATCGGGGCTGAAATGCGGAACCGCGCCGTTTTCGCGGGTGTCGGCCATCACATCACGCAGATACTTTCGCAAGAAGGTTTCGCAATCGGCAAGCCAACAGGCTGTGCCCGCGAACACCTGCGCGTCGCCCGTCCAGCCGAGACGTTCATCACGTTGGGGGCAATCGGTGGGCACTTCGATAAAGTTACCACGCTGCGACCAGATCGTATTGAGAACGAGTCGATTGACCTCGGGGACCGCACATTCGAAACCGCCCGTAATATCGGGCACCGAAGTGATCGGGACCGAGACGATGCTCTTGAGCTTGGCCTTGCCCGTGATCTGCACCCGCGCATAGCGGTAACCCATAAAGGAGAAGCGCGGGCGATAGGCTTCGACGCCCTCGCCTTTGAGCGTGTATTTCAGAGCCGAGCGGGCCTTGCGATAATTGCGGTTATCGAATTCACCTTCGGGGCTAAGCACCTCGGCGTTGTCGATATAGATTTCGGCACCTGCCTCGCCCTCAACCTCGAAGGCAACATAGCCCGCGACGTTCTGGCCGAAGTCGAAGATATGCGCTCCGGACCCGTCGACCCAATCCTTGACGGACGCAATGGGTTCGATCTCTCGCACAGGGGCGGTTTCATGGGGCACAAGGAGCTTTGTGTCGAAATCGAGAACCTCGACCCCCGTAGTCGCTTTGAGCGTTTCAAGCCGCGCGTCGTAATCCTCGCCGTAATAAATCCCCGAGCGGGTGACGGGGAGCAAACCGCTCTTCCACTCGGCATCGGTTTCCAAAACAAGCCGCTCGCCTTGATAAAGCTCGGCGATTGCGCCGATCCTGTCACCCCATGTGTTGGCAATCATGAACCACATCATCGGCGAACGAAACCAGCCATCCCCGATCTGGATCTCAAGAACGTTCTCGCCCGACTTGGCAAGCGATGACAGGTCATACACCTGAAAGGCGATCCGGTCGTCGTAACAGGTCCAACCGGGGGTCAGGATGTCGTTACCGATGCGCTTTCCATTCAGATAGGCCACATAGACACCCTGCGCCGAAACCCGCAGCACAAGATTTTCCGTAGTCTCGAGTGAAAAACGGCGGGTGACAAAGCTCGCGCGGGTGCCTTCGCCTTGGTCACAGGATGGGCTGATCATCTTGGCCGACCACGCTTTGGTCAACACTCCACTGTCCGCCGAAAGCGGTTTTTGAAACCCCATGGGTATCTCCCCCTATCGACCCGACTCCTCCGTCGGGGCGTTTTGTATAACGTTCTACGTATAACGATACACAAGCCAATTTCCTTTTCAACTTTTTTCTTGTATACGATTTCGCAGACCGAGAAATTCGACGGGAATCCCAAGTAAATGTCTGTGAAAGCAGAAGAAAAACCCAAAAAGGTCACAATCCGCACCGTCGCCGAAGACGCAGGCGTTTCTGTTGCCGCTGTCTCCAAGGTGATGCGCAACGCCTATGGGGTGAGCGATTCACTGCGCGAAAAAGTCGAGGAGTCGATTGCGAAACTCGGCTATCGGCCATCGACAGCGGCGCGCGCGATGCGCGGCAAAACCTTTACGGTCGGCGTTCTTCTCATTGATCTGGCCAACCCGTTTCTTGCCCCGCTCCTCAGAAACATTTCCGACGAGCTTGAAACGAAGAAATTCAAAATGATGCTCGCGGCCGGTGAATCCAGTCTCCAGCTTGAGACCGCACTCATCGACCAGATGATCGACTTTCAGCTTGACGGGTTGATCCTCATTTCTCCGCGTATGCCGGGCGATGTCCTCGCGAATTATGCCAAACAAATCCCGATGGTGATCATTGGGCATCACGAAAGCGCAACGGCCTTTGATACGGTCAACTCGGACGACAAACTTGGTGCTGAAATCGCCACCAAGGCGCTCGTGGAGGCGGGCCATAGGGACATCTGGATGCTCACCTTGGGTCAGACAGAAGGCGAAGCCGACCTATCGTCAGAAGCCGACGATCGTCCCTCTGCGCCGCGCGAAAACGGGTATCGAGCCGCGATGGAACAGGCAGGTTTTGCCGAGCGCATCAAGGTGATTGCTTCCAACCTCACCGCAGATACAGAAACCTATGATGCGATCATCGACGCCCCCGATCGTCCCTCAGCCGTCTTTGCTTGGTCGGACCTTACTGCCGTGCCTTTCCTTGATCGGTGCAAGGCGCGGGGGCTTAGGGTGCCTGAAGACATCGCAATTGTCGGTTATGACAATAACACGCTTGCCGCTCTCGAGATGATCAACCTCAGCAGCATCGACCAAAACACCGAGTCGCTTGCGCGGGCCGCGGTGAGCACGCTTCTGGGCCGTATCGACGGGCGCACCAAAGCGGAACACCGCCTGATTACGCCTCATCTGGTTCGAAGAAAGAGCAGTTAGCCCTAACAGTTGCATTCGGTATGCATTTGCATGCCGTAAAAGATTGTCGGCTCTTTCGAAACATGCTTTCTACGCGACATCTTGTGCCACGATTGTGACCACATTGCTGTTACGTCAGGGATTTGTTGCCGTTACTATCGTCAGCGATCCCGAACCAAGGAAGAGAGCCAACGATGAACATCATCCGCGAAGACGATCTGATCAACTCGATCGCCGAAGCTTTCCAGTATATCTCGTATTATCATCCGCCAGATTTCATCCGCGCGATGGCGGCCGCTTGGGAAGTCGAAGAGAACCCAGGCGCGAAAGCAGCCATGGCCCAGATCCTTGTGAACTCGCGCATGTGTGCGCTTGGTCGCCGTCCGATCTGTCAGGATACGGGCACCGCGAATGTGGCCATCGAGATCGGCGCGGAAGCCCGCATCGACAGTACCCGCCCGCTTCAGGACATCGTCGATGATGCGGTCCGCAAGGCCTATAAACTTGATACCAACCCGCTTCGGGCCTCGGTCGTGCGCGACCCCTTCGACAGCCGCAAGAACTCGGGCGACAACACCCCCGCCATGCTCACCGTCGATATGGTTGCAGGCGACAAGATCAAAGTTCACGTCTCGGCCAAGGGTGGCGGATCGGAAAACAAGTCGCGCTTTACGGTTCTCAACCCCTCGGCTTCGGTTGCCGATTGGGTTGTCTCCGAAGTCGAGAAGATGGGCGCCGGCTGGTGTCCTCCCGGTATCCTTGGGATCGGCATCGGGGGCGGCGCGGACAAGGCGATGAAGATGGCCAAGATGTCGCTCAACGACGACATCGATCTTCCTGAAATCCGTCGTCGTGGACCGCAGAACCGCACAGAAGAGCTTCGGATCGAGATTGCGGATCGCGTCAACGCGCTTGGCATCGGGGCACAGGGTCTTGGCGGTATCACCACCGTTCTCGACGTAAAAATCCACTCCTACCCGACCCACGCGGCATCTCTCCCCGTCGGTCTTATCCCGAACTGTGCCGCAACGCGTCACACGCATTTCGTGCTCGACGGCTCGGGTCCTGCGACTTTTACGCCGCCCGACCTTAGCGATTGGCCCGAAATCCTTCTCGATCAGGCCAGCGCACATGCGAAAAAGCTCGACCTCGACGATCTGAACCAAGACGTGCTCGACAGCCTCAAGCCGGGCGATACGCTACTTGTTTCGGGCACGCTCTACACGGGCCGTGACGCGGCGCACAAGCGGATGACCGATATGCTCAACCGCGGCGAAGAGCTCCCTGTCGATCTCAAGGGCAAGGCGATCTATTACGTCGGTCCCGTCGATGCCGTCGGCGACGAAGTCATCGGGCCGGCAGGTCCGACCACCTCGACCCGTATGGACAAATTCACCGATCAGATCCTTGCCCAGACGGGTCTCAAGGTGATGATCGGCAAAGCCGAGCGCGGCGCAGTTGGCCTTGAGGCCATTGCCAAGCACAAGGCCGCCTATCTCATCGCAGTCGGCGGCGCGGCTTATCTTGTGTCCAAAGCAATCAAGGCAGCGGCTCCGATTGCCTTCCAAGATCTCGGGATGGAAGCGATCTACAAGCTTCGCGTCGAAGACATGCCCGTCACCGTGGCCGTCGATACCCAAGGCAACTCGATCCACAAAACGGGTCCTGCTGCTTGGCGCCGCGAATACGTCAAAGCCTAAACTTCAGGCAAAATTCAAGGAAAGGCCCGACTTCGGTCGGGCTTTTTCTTTTTCTAGGCGCGGCTCTGTTCCAATCGCGGCGCTCGGCCCTATCTCTTCGTGATAGTCCAATGAAAAGCATTCCTTCCCCATGAACCGCCGCAGTTTTCTCCGTTCCGCCGCCGCTCTGGTCGGCGTTTCGACCCTCGCAGGAGGCACCACATATACCGTGCGCATGAACAATAACCGCTATTACAACGGCCCCGTTTCCGATCACTTTGATGGCGTGCGGTTTTTCAATCCAGAAGGTGCGCCACCCAAGGGCATGGCGGACCTCTGGAAATGGCGCAACGGTCCCAAGCCGCAGGTTTGGCCCGAGACTATTCCCCTCGCCCAAACCGCGAAGCCTGCGGCGAGGGTTTCGGATCTCACCATTACAATGGTGGGCCATGCGACGATGCTGATCCAGAGCCAAGGGTTGAACATCCTCACCGATCCCTTCTGGTCGGACCGCGCTTCGCCCGTTTCCTTTGCGGGCCCCAAGCGGGTGATCAAACCGGGCATCGCGTTTGAAGACCTGCCGCCAATTGACGTGATCCTCTTGTCCCATTGCCATTATGACCACATGGACCTTGCCACGCTCAAGCGCTTGAAGGCCGTTCATGATCCTCTAGTGATCACCCCACTCGGCAATGATACGATCATCAAGAGCACAGGGCTTAGGACTGAAGTCCTTGATTGGGGGCAGAAAACCCAAAACGGCCCGTTCGAGGTGCATTGCGTGCCGTGCCACCACTGGGGCGCGCGCGGCGTGACGGATCGTTCGATGGCGCTTTGGGCCGCTTTCGTTCTGACCGGACCTGATGGCGCTTTGCTTTTCATCGGCGATACGGGCTTCGACAAAGGCCGCCCCTATCGAACGCTGGCCTCTGATTTCGGACGTATCCGCATGGCGCTTCTCCCCATCGGGGCCTATGATCCGCAGTGGTTCATGGCCGACCAGCACCAGAACCCCGCCGAAGCGGTCGAGGGCTTCAAGCTCATGGGGGCGGACTTTGCCATCGGCCACCACTGGGGGACGATCCAGCTTACCAACGAGGGACGCGATGATCCGAAAATCGCGCTAGGGCTCGCGCTCGATGCGGAAAACATCGCGCAAGAGCGCTTTCGTGCGCTTGAACCCGCCGAAGTCTGGGCCGTTCCTAAATCGGCCTGACCAGGAAAACGCGTGACCGATTGACGTCTTTCCCAAGGAATGAAATGACATTCGCAACTCCTGCAATGCGCTGAATCTCACGAGGTCAAAATGCGTAAATCTGCAATAGCTTTCGTTGGCTTGACGGTCTTGGCAAGCTGCATGGGCTTTGGCGATAAATACAAATATGACGGCCCCGCAACGGCCACCGAGCAGCAATTCGCCAAGGTGTTCTATAGCTGCGCCCAAGACACAAGCAGCCCCGTCACTGTCGGGGGCCTCTCGCGCATGGGCGTGAACTACCGCGAGGAATCGCTTCCTTCGTGCGGAATGCTCAAGGCCTGTTTGCGCAGCAAGGGCTATTTTCAGGACAAAGAAGGCCGCTTTGACACCAAGGACTATGCCGTCAAATGCGCCGACTAAGGCAAAGGCGGCCTTTGGGCCGCCTGTCCTGCTGACCTAGCTGTTGGGTCTCACCCGCGCTGCGGATTTATCGGCAAAGGCCGCAAGACGCGAACGCGCATCGGGCTGGGTGTTGACGACACCCGCAAGGACCGCCTCGGCATAGGCGGCGTCCAGAGCGGACATATTCTGCATATGGCTGATACCCGAACAGATGGCAAAGTTGGTCAGCGGCAGGTTCTGCGCCGCCTTGCGCGCCAGCTCCATCGCCTTATCAAGGCTCGACCCCTCGACGCGGTATTGAGCAAGGCCGAGATCAACGGCTTCCTGCCCCTGATAGACCCGCCCCGTGAGCATCATGTCGATCATCCGCGCCTTGCCGACGAGATCGGCAACGCGGATCGTGGCCCCGCCCCCTGTAAAGAGACCGCGCTGTCCTTCGGGGAGCGCGAAATAGGTGCTCTCGTCCATCACACGGACATGGGCCGCGCTGGCAAGCTCCAGCCCGCCGCCGACAACAGCGCCTTTGAGAGCGGCAATCACAGGAACGCCGCCGTATTCCATCTTGTTGAATGCTTCATGCCAGCGCAGGCACAGATGCATGAACTCGGCGGGGCTGCGGTCGGCATCATGATGCTCGACAAGATCGAGACCCGCGCAGAAATGATCCCCTGCCCCCGCAAGCACGACGGCACGGATCCCCGCGCGCGGTGCGGTCGAAAAAAACTCGACCAGTTCTTCGATCGACTGGGCATCCAGCGCGTTGCGCTTGTTGGGGCGATTCAGAGTGACCACCCAGACGCCGTCGTCATGCGCCACGAGATCAAGATTCCCAAAGCGGGCGGGGTCGATTTGAACGGTCATTGGATCGGTCCTTTCGTCAGAGTGTCAAAGTCCGGCCATTGCGCGCGCGCGCAGCAATCCGGTCTCCGGCAGGATATGATGGATGTAAAACCGCGCCGTGGCGATCTTGTCGATAAGGAAGGGGCTGTTTGCCTCGCCGGCTGCAAGGTAGGCGCGGGCCATCTGCCAGCCCGCAACCAGATTGCCCGCCAACATGAGATAGGGAACAGCCGCGCCAAAGGCCTCATTCGGTCCCGCCTGCAAAAGATGCGCAACGGTGCTTTGGAAATCCTCGCGCGCGGCGGCGAGACGGTCCGCCATCGCTTGCGCCTCGGCCCCGCCATTGCGCAGCTCGGCTTCGGTCGCGGCGATCATCCCCGCAAGACGGGTCGCAGTGGCGCCTTGGTCACGGAGAGTTTTGCGTCCCAAAAGATCGTTGGCCTGAATAGCGGTCGTGCCTTCATAGATCGGCAAAATCCGCGCATCACGATAATGCTGGGCTGCGCCCGTTTCCTCGATAAAGCCCATGCCGCCATGAATCTGCACCCCGAGCGAGGTGACCTCGAGCGACTTTTCGGTGCAAAAGCCTTTGACCAGCGGGACCATAAACTCGGCCAGCGTGGTTTCTCCCCTGTCTTGAAGACCCGCGGTATAGGCCGCAAGGGACCGTCCCCCTTGGGTCAAGGCGCGCATCTGCATAAGCATGCGGCGCACATCAGGGTGATGAGCGATGGTGACGGCGGTATTGGCGCTCCCGTCGACGGGGCGCCCTTGAACACGTGTCTCGGCATAGGCAAACGCCTGTTGATAGGCGCGTTCGGAAATCGCGATACCCTGCACACCAACCGCGAAACGGGCGGCGTTCATCATAGTGAACATATACTCAAGACCCGCGTTTTCGCGGCCAATGAGAAACCCCGTCGCGCCCTCGTATTCAAGAACACAGGTCGGGCTCGCGCGGACACCGAGTTTGTGCTCGATGCTTTGGCAGCGAATGGCGTTACGAGTCCCATCCAAGAGAACCTTGGGCACCACGAAAAGGCTGATCCCCTTGATGCCCTCGGGCGCATCGGGCGTGCGCGCAAGAACGAGATGGATGATGTTCTCGGACAGATCATGCTCGCCGTAGGTGATGAAAATCTTGGTGCCCGTGATGCGATAGGTCCCATCGGCCTGTGCCTCGGCACGGGCGCGCAAAAGCGCAAGATCACTGCCCGCCTGCGGTTCGGTAAGATTCATCGTCCCCGTCCAGCGACCCGAAACCAGATTAGGAAGATAGCGCTCCTTGATCTCGTCCGAGCCGAAGTGATTCAACGCCTCGATGGCCCCGTCGGTGAGCAAAGGACAAAGCGCAAAGCTCATGTTGGCCGCGTTCAGAATTTCGTCCGCCGCTGCACCGACCGCTCTGGGCAAACCCTGTCCGCCGAATTCGGGTGGATGAACAAGCCCCTGCCATTCCATCTCGATGAACTTGGCATAGGCCTCGCGGAACCCTTTTGGTGTCGTCACTTGCCCCGCCTCGCACCGTGAACTCTCGCGGTCTCCAGACGCATTAAGCGGGGCGATCTCTTCGGCGCAAAAACGCCCGAATTCGCCAAGAACGGCTGCGGTGACATCAGGATCTTCGTCGCTGCCGGCAATGGCGGCGATGTTGAACAAAAGATCGTCCAAGGGGGCTTCAAAGGTCACGTTTGCTCTCCCATCTCACGTGCTGCCTGACGAAGCACAAATTTCTGGATCTTGCCAGTCGCGGTTTTGGGCAGGGGGCCAAAGACCACAGTTTTGGGCGCCTTGAAATGGGCGATCCGCTCGCGGCAGAACCCGATGATTTCCGCTTCAGTCGGTAGAGCGCCCTCGCGCAGCTCGACAAAGGCACAGGGGCTTTCGCCCCATCTCGCATGCGGGCGCGCAACAACCGCAGCGGCCTGAACTGCGGGGTGGCGATAGAGCACCGCTTCCACCTCGACGGACGAGATATTCTCGCCGCCCGAGATGATCACATCCTTGAGACGGTCGCGGATCTGGATATAGCCGTCGGGATGCACAACCGCCGCATCCCCCGACCAGAACCAGCCCCCGTCAAAGGCTTGGGCCGTGGCGGCCTCGTCCTTGTAATAGCCCTTCATCACAGTGTTGCCGCGAATGGCGATCTCGCCTTGGGTGAGCCCGTCTTGCGGCACATCCTGCCCGCTGCTGCGATCGACCACGCGAATGTCTTCGACCATCGGGAAAGCGACACCCTGCTGGGCCTGACGCTCGGCGCGGGCCTCGGGGGAAAGCTCCTCCCATTCCTCTTGCCAAAGACACTGTGCGATATGCCCATAGGTCTCGGTCAGACCATAGACCTGCATCACCTCCATGCCGAGGAGCGCCGCTTTTTCAAGAACGGAAGGCGGTGGCGGAGCCCCTGCGGTCAGAACCTTGACCACAGGAGAGAACCGCTCTTGCGCCTGTTCGCACAGCATTTGCAGCACAATCGGCGCGGCGCCGAAATGCGTGACCTTGTGCTTTGCGATGGCGGCTAGAAGGTTCGCGGG
>JALRIK010000070.1 GCA_023255435.1 Marivivens sp. | reverse complement strand
CACCTCTGGGCTCGTCTTGAAATACCGAAATAAAGAGCGCTTGGTCATACCAAAACGCTAACCACGCTCCAGAACCACCTCAAGACCGTTTAATCTGACAGTGCCAAATTCCCTGTTCTTTCCCTGTAAATTCCCTAAACCACACCGCGCTCTTTGCCAAACAGAGACCGGAGCGGTTCTACCCGAGGGAAAGCGAACACCGTGCGTCTCCCTGTAAAAAACCCAGCGCTAAACCTCGGAAAATCCCAGTAAAAACAGGGGGATATAGCAAGAGATGACAATGGGAAGGGTGGGTGGCGGTGCTGTCAGACTAATTCGAACTCGTCTCCGTTTGTCGCTCAACCAAGTCTTCAGATCGCACAAAGTTGGCGCCACTCAGCGAGAGCAGCGGCGCGTAAGGCCTTAAAGTTGACACGGCTGTAGTGGTGTCGTTCCTGATTGAAATGATTATGGACTGAAGAGTGAACAGCGGCGAATTTCTGCAAACATCGCATTTGTCGAAACCTCAGCATGGCACGTTCTCGGCGTCGAAACGGAAGGTGAGAATTTTCAATGCGGTTGTTGAGCCACCTGCCCGTTTGCTGTTTCTCAGTATTTCCTAGGTCTCTCATAGCAGCGCCATAAGAACGTAGATTATCGGTGACTATTGCCTGCGGGCTTCCATATCTGCGCAGAGATTTCCTTAGGAATTTCAGTGCTGCCTTACGGTCTCGGCGCTTAGTGAAATAGCTTTCAAGCACCTCACCTTCGTGATCAACGGCGCGCCACATGTAATGTCGCACGCCATTCACTTTCACGAAGACCTCATCCAGGTGCCATTGCCAATTCGAACTGGATTTTAATCTATCCGCTCTTCGCTTTCTGATTTCAGAAGCAAACAGCGGACCAAATCTATTCCACCAACATCGAATCGTTTCATGGCTAACTTCGATCCCCCTCTCATGCAGGAGATCCTCCACATTACGAAGTGACAGAGGAAACCGCACATAGAGCATGACCGCTAAGCGGATCACCTCTGGGCTTGTCTTGAAGTACCGAAATGGCGAGCGCTTGGTCATCCCCAAACGCTATCCACGCTCCCTATCCTGCTCAAGGCTGTTTAGTCTGACAGTGCCCTAGCCACCCAATCTCTGACGCTCAAGATTGTTTAGTCTGACAGTGCCGTTATGAATCCTGCCCCTAGCGCAGGGTCATTGTCGAGTATCGGAAGCGCATCATGTGTGGGCTCATGCCGTAGGCTTTTTTGAAATGGTCGTAAAATTGGCTCAGCGAGGAAAAACCGGAGTCGACTGCGACGGTGCTGATGGCGGCAGAGCTTTCAAGCAAGAAAGCGCGGGCACGGAGCAAGCGCATCCGGATGATGAAGCGTTTCATCGGCAGACGCATCGTTCTGGTGAAGAGCGACAACGCATAGTTCTCGTGCAGCCCGGTCACCCGCGCCACATCGGCGTTCGTCATCGGCTCGGAGAGATTCTCTAGGATAAAGCGGACCATTTCAACGACATGCCGGATATGGGCGGTCGGGATAATGCGCTCGCCGGGCGTTTCTGCGCCGGGTTCGCGAAGCCAGTCGATCTGCGAGACCTGCGCGCGGCGCAGCATTGCATTCAATTCGTCCTTGATCAGGCTGACGCGTTCGAAGTCACGGCTCCGGTAGTCCTCATACCAGATCTCCATGCGAGCGGCATCACATAGCGCGGTCGGCAGCACCGCAAAACCGCCGCCCAGAAGATCAACTTGAAGCTGGCCGATATGCCGCATCAGGAGAAAGGAATCGAGTGGCACATACATATTGCAGAGTTTGGGTGTGGCAGAGCCAGTCGGATGGATCGTAGTCAACTGGTGCGGAACTCCGGCCCAGAAGATCGCCATGTGCCCCTCGGGCAGCGTGAGTGTCTGGCCGTCGAGGTCATATTCGAGATCGGCGTCGGTCGAGAAATTCACCTCGATATGCCCGTGCCAATGGGCGGCGGACATGGGCGTGGGTTTGAAAACACGCATCCCGAAACGGCCGAATGCACGCGCGCTATCGTAGAAATGACGCTCATGACTGGGGACGCCCGCAAGGTCGTGAGTCGGCTGAAAGCTGGTGCTCATGTCTGGCCCAATCTTAAAAACCCGGAAATCATACTGAGAATTCGGCATTGTTGTATAGCCCTCATCTGCGTCAACTTGTCCAAGTCGGGGACGGTTTTGAGGAGAGCCCGAGCCGGCAACGATTCACATGAGACCCCACCAAGGGTCCAAGGGAGGAAACTAATGAACAACATGAAAATCAGCGCATTAGCGGCGATGCTGATTGGTGTTTCGGCGACGGCCGTCTCTGCGCAGATGGTCGATCCGACGACTCCGCCAGCCTCGCCCAAGTTCGAAGCGCAGGGCGAACCCGTGTTCGTCAAGCGTTCGGATATCTTTGAATTCATGGCACTCGACAACTACAACGAGCCCGACTTCGTGAAGGCTTTCGTCGATGCTGGCAAGCTGCCCCTGGTGGCAGAGCGTCTCCCCAAAGAGCCTATGGTCTACAAGTCCTCGAACATGCCCGACGGGATTGGCAACTACGGCGGCGTGATGCGCCATGTGATCGGCGGACGTCCTGAAGGCTGGAACTTCTGGGGTGGTCAGTCGCAGGGTTGGGGCGGTATCGACATCGGTCTCACCGAATGTCTGACCCGCACCGGTCCGCTGTTCGAAGTCGATCCCTCTGACCTCGAGCCGCTCCCGAACCTCGCCAAGGGCTGGGAATGGTCCGAAGACGGCAAGACCCTGACCGTGCATCTGATCGAAGGCGCCAAGTGGTCTGACGGCGATCCGTTCGACACCGAGGACATCGACTTCTACTGGAACGATATCGTCATGGATCCGGAAGTCACGCCGCTGATGGGTGCGTCGCAAGGCACTTATAGCAACGCCAACCTTGAGATCGTGGACGCCTCTACGTTCAAGATGACCTTCGACACCGCGTTCCCCGAGCAGGTGCTCTACGCGATGGCCTATGGTAACTTCTGCCCTGGCCCGAGCCATGTGCTCAAGCCCGCCCACCCCAAGTATGGTGGCGAGAGCTATGAGTCCTTCCGCAACGCCTTCCCGCCCGAGCAACTCGGCTTCCCGGTGATGGGTGCTTGGGGTGTAGTCGAGTACCGCCCCGATGACGTCATCGTGCTGCGCCGCAACCCCTACTACTGGAAAGTGGACAGCGACGGAAACCAGCTCCCCTACCTCGACGAGATGCACTACCGTCTCTCGACCTGGGCTGACCGCGACGTGCAGGCTGTGGCCGGTACTGGCGACTTCTCCAACCTCGAGCAGGCCGAGAACTATGTCGAAGCGCTCCGCCGTTCGGCCGAAGCCGACGCCCCCGCGCGTCTCGCATTCGGTCCGCGTACTATCGGCTACTCCGTTCTCCCGAACCTCTCGGCCAATGGCTGGGGCACGCCGGATGAGCGTGGTCATGCCGTTCGCGAACTCAACCGCGATCTGAACTTCCGCAAGGCAATCAGCACCGCGCTTGACCGTGAACGCCTCGGCAACTCGCTGGTCAAAGGTCCATTCACCGCGATCTACCCTGGCGGCCTCTATGCCGGGACCTCGTTCTATGACGAAGCCTCGACCGTCTACTATCCCTACTCGGTCGAAACCGCGAAGCACTACTTCGAGGAAGCCGGTCTTGTAGACACCGACGGCAACGGCTTTGTGAACTTCCCGGCTGATGTCATGGGCGGCGAAGACGTCAACATGACCCTGCTGGCGCAGAGCGACTATTCCACCGACAAGAACCTCGCCGAGGGCTTTGTCGCGATCATGGAAGAAGCCGGTCTGAAGGTCACTCTGAACCTGTTGCCAGGCAAGGACTATGACGATGCGCGCTACTCTGGTCGCTTCGACTGGCACGTCTATCGCAACACCTCCGAGATGATCACCGTGGTGCAGAACACTACGCAGCTCGCACCGGTGGGCGACACGACCGCACTCCAGCACCGCGCCAACGATGCGGGCGAGATGGATCTGCTGCCGTGGGAACAGGAGATGGCCGACACCGTCAACGCCTTCATCGCATCGCGTGACGCTGCCGAGCGCATTGACCTGATGAAGCAGTACCAGAAGCTGCACACCGAGAACCTCTACTCGGTCGGTCTGACCGCCTATCCGGGTGCTCTGATCATCAACAAGCGCTTTGCCAACATCCCCGCTGGCGCGCCGATCTTCATGTACAACTGGGCCGAGGATAACATCATCCGCGAGCGCGTGTACGTGCCGACCGACGCACAGCCGGGCTACGAGCTGCATCCGGGTACCCTGCCTTCTCCTGAAGGTCCGGTGACCGCAGGCTAACGCTACCTCCCGAAGGATAGGGCGACGCCCCCAGGCCCGCCCTATCCACCCAGGAATTCAGAAAAGACAGGCCCTCCGATGCTCAAGTTTCTTAGCATAAGATTGCTACAGGCAATCCCGGTACTCCTGGTGATGAGCATGATCACGTTCGTCATCATCAACGCGCCGCCGGGCGATTATGCAGACTTCATCCAGACCAACATGATCATCCAGGGCAATGCCACTTTCGAAGCGGCCAATGCCGCAGCCGAGACATACCGCATCGAGCATGGTCTCAATGATCCGATTGTCATCCAGTACTTCCGCTGGATTGGCGGGATCATCACGCGCGGCGATTTCGGCCACTCGTATTTCTACAACAAGGAAGTCTCCACTGTCATCGCTGAGCGCCTGCCTCGCACGTTGCTGCTTGCGCTGACCTGCCACTTCTTTGCGTCCATCTTCGGGATCAGCTTCGGCATCCTCGCAGCGACGCGCCAATATGGCTGGGTCGATACGGTGCTAAGCTTTGTCTCGTTTCTCGGGATGACTGTACCGCGCTTCCTCTTGGCGCTCGTCATCCTCTATGTCCTTGCCTTCAAACTGAACGTACAGGAACTCGGTAGCTTCTATTCCAGCCGCTTTGGCGGACAGCCCTATTGGCTCGGCTTTCTCGACTTCAACTGGGCCAAACTCTGGAACCTGATCGAGCATGTCTGGCCGGTGGTTCTCATCGCGACTTTCGGCGGTCTGGCATACAACATGCGGGTGATGCGCGGGAACCTTCTCGATACTCTCAACGGTCAGTATGTCGAGACCGCCCGCGCCAAGGGCCTGCCTGAACACCGGGTGATCCTAAAGCACGCCGTGCCGAACGCGCTCCATCCGCTCGTTGCCTATCAAGGTGTGATCCTGCCCTACATGTTGACCGGTGAGATCGAGGTCGCCATCGTTTTCTCGCTCGCAACCGTCGGCCCTGCCATCGTGAGTTCGATGGGCATCGGCGACATCTATGTGACCGCGACCCTCCTGCTTGTGCTCGGCGCGACTCTTATTATCGGCAACATCATCGCAGACATGTTGCTTGCCCTGCTGGACCCGCGTGTACGGGTGGGGAACGACTGATGGCGAAGACTCCTATGACTCCAGAAGCGCAGGACAACTTGCCGAACCGTTCGTTCAGCAACGAGCTGATCCCGCCGGTCGAAGTGGACCACGTCCTGCCGCATCACGATGCCGAGGGCGAGGACCAGCGAATCTCGACCATCACGACCGACAGCCAGAGCTATTTCGCGCTCGTCTGGCGCCGGTTCCGCAAGTCGGTGCCGGGGATGCTCGGGCTGATCCTCGTGGCGATGCTGCTGACCATGTCGATCTTTGCCGACTTCTTCGCACCGGTGAACCCCAAGCAACCGACGACGTCGTTCGCACCCCCGGACAAGATCAGCTGGTATGTGCCGGATGATGGTTGGCGGCTTTTGCCAGTGGCCTTCCCTATTGTTGAAGGCGACGAGTATGACCCTGTCACCTTCCAGCCGTTGATGGGTCCCGACTACGAGAACCCGCGCCAGATCGTGCTCTTTGCCAAGGGTTGGGAATACAAATGGTTCGGCATGACCTTTTCGCGTCACTTCATCGGCGTCGAAGATGGCTCGAGCCTCAATGTCCTCGGCACCGACAAACTCGGGCGCGATATCCTGAGCCGTGGCATCATCGGTAGCCGGATCACTCTGACCATTGCGCTGACCTCGATCACGCTGATCACCATCATCGGCACGCTGGTCGGGATCACCTCGGGCTATATTGGCGGCACATTCGATCTCTGGTTCCAGCGCTTTGTCGAGATCATCCTCGCCTTCCCGCAGTTGCCGCTCTACCTCGCGCTGGCGACGCTCATTCCGGTGACAGCACCTTCGGGATTGTTCCTGACCTTCGTGGTGCTGGTGATCGTCGGCCTTGGCTGGGCGCAACTCAGTCGCGAAGTTAGGTCAAAGACGCTGGCGCTCCGCCGCGTAGACTATGTGCGTGCTGCCATGGCGATTGGTGCAGGCGACGGGCGGATCATCACGCGCCACATTCTGCCGAACGTCTTGAGCCATGTGATCGTCTCGATCACCCTCGGCATCCCGACCATCGTCCTTCTTGAAAGCTTCCTCGGCTTCCTCGGATTCGCGGTGAAACCGCCGCTGATCTCATGGGGCCTGATGCTTCAGGACGCCGGCACCTTCAGCGTTATTGGCTCCTACCCGTGGATTCTGTCGCCTGTGGCCTTCGTGCTGCTCACGGTCTTTGCCTTCAACGCGCTTGGCGATGGTCTGCGCGATGCGATTGACCCCTACTAGGAGCGGACCATGAACGATCTTTCTCCGATCATCGATGCCCGCAACGTGGGTGTGACCTTCAAAGTCGACGGCGGCTATGTCGAAGCTGTGCGCGACGTCTCGTTCAAGCTCTTTCGCGGTAAGACCACCGCGCTTGTCGGCGAGAGTGGCTCAGGCAAATCCGTGACCGCGCGGGCCGTGATGCGGCTCCTGAGCAAGCGGGCGACAGTCGCAGATGCCACCCGCATCCTCTATGAAGACAAGGATATGGCGCATCTTTCCGACCTCGAGATGCGGCGCCTGCGCGGCAACCGGATTTCGATGATCTTTCAAGAGCCGATGTCCTCGCTCAATCCGGTCTACAAGATCGGATCGCAATTGGCCGAAGTGATCATGCTGCACCAGAAGCTCAGCAAGAAGGACGCTTGGGCGCGCGCGGTCGAACTTCTCGAAGAAGTGCGCATCCCGAACCCAGAGGCGCGGATCAACCAATACCCGCACCAGCTTTCGGGAGGCCAGCGCCAGCGCGTGATGATCGCGATGGCTCTCGCCAATCGGCCGGACGTGCTCATTGCAGACGAACCGACCACCGCGCTCGACGTGACGGTGCAGGCCGAAATTCTGCAACTGATCGACGACCTCAAGGACAAGTTCGGCATGGGCGTGATCCTCATCACCCATGACCTCACCGTGGTCCGCCAGTTCGCCAACCACGTCTATGTCATGCAGCACGGCGAGGTTCGCGAAGAGGGGCCGACCGAAGAGATCTTCTCCAACCCGCAGCATCCCTACACCCGCCGCCTTCTCGCAGCCGACCCCAAGGGCGTTGCGAACCCGCTCGAGGGCGCGCAGGAAACTGTCGTCGATGCCAAGAGCGTTCACGTTCAATATATGCTGCGCAAGGGCGGCGCTTTCCGAGGGGGCTACGAGCCGCTGATCGCGGTTGGCGGGCTCGATCTCAATGTGAAGCGCGGTGAGACGCTCGGACTTGTGGGCGAGAGCGGCTCGGGCAAGACCACCTTTGGGCAGGCGATCCTTCAGTTGACCAGGGCGCAGAAAGGTGAAGTGACTTTCCTCGGCGACCGCATCGACGGCAAGTCACGCCGCGAGATGAAGCCTTACCGCTCGCGGATGCAGATCGTGTTTCAGGACCCGTTTGCCTCGCTCAATCCGCGCATGTCCGTGCGGCAGATCATCGAAGAAGGGCTGATCGTCAACGGCATCGGCGTCAACGCCAAAGAGCGCTTCGAGCGCGTCAAACAGGCGCTCCGCGACTCCGGTCTGCCCGACACGATCACGTCCCGCTTTCCCCACGAATTTTCCGGCGGTCAGCGCCAGCGTCTGGCGATAGCCCGCGCGATTGCATTGGAGCCGGAATTTATTCTCCTCGACGAACCCACGTCTGCGCTCGACCTTTCGGTTCAGGCACAGATCATCGAGCTGCTACGCAAGTTGCAGCGCGAAAAGGGCCTCAGCTACCTGTTCATAAGCCACGACCTCAAAGTGGTCCGTGCCCTGTGCCACCGTGTGATGGTAATGCAGCACGGCAAGATCGTGGAACAAGGGCCGGTCAGCGAAGTCCTCGTGAACCCTCAAACCGATTATACGCGGCGACTTGTCCGCGCAGCATTCGAGATTGCCACATGACAACAGTTACCTTCATCGGTGCCGGCAGCACCGTATTCGCCAAGAACATCGCCGGGGACATCCTCTCGCGCGAGGCGCTCAAGAACGCTACAATCCGGCTGATGGACATCAACCCCAAGCGGCTCGAAGAATCCGAGATCGTCGTCGGCAAGATGGCCAAGACACTTGGTGGACATGCTAAGGTCGAGACCTATTCCGACCAGCGCCGCGCACTCTCGGGCGCGGATTTCGTCGTCGTCTGTTTTCAGATCGGCGGGTATGAACCTTGCACCGTGACCGATTTTGAGGTCCCGAAAAAGTTCGGTCTGCGCCAGACCATCGCTGACACACTTGGCATCGGCGGCATCATGCGCGGGCTGCGGACCGTTCCGCACCTCTGGTCGATCTGCGAGGATATGATGGAGGTCTGCCCGAACGCCATCATGCTGCAATATGTGAACCCGATGGCGATCAACACATGGGCCATCGGTGCGCGCTATCCCAAGATCAAACAGGTCGGGCTTTGCCACTCGGTCCAAGGCACGGCCGAAGAGCTTGCCCGCGATCTCGACATTCCGATCGGGGACATTCGCTACACCTGCGGCGGCATCAACCACATGGCCTTCTACAAGACGCTCGAGCACCGGCAGTTAGATGGTTCTTTTGTCGATCTCTATCCGGCGCTGCGACAGGGCTATCTCGACGGGCGCTTCCCCAAACCCTCAAGCTGGAACCCGCGCTGCCCGAACAAGGTGCGCTACGAGATGATGATGCGCCTCGGCTATTTCGTTACCGAAAGCTCCGAGCACTTTGCGGAATACGTGCCCTACTTCATCAAGCGCGACCGTCCGGACCTGATCGAAAAGTTCGGTATCCCGCTCGACGAATACCCCAAGCGCTGCATCGAACAGATCGCCCGCTGGGAGAAAGAGGCCGAGCAGTATCGCAACGCCGATGAGGTCAAGATCAAGCCGAGCCACGAGTATGCCTCGCAGATCGTCAACTCAGTCGTTACCGGCGAGCCGTCGGTGATCTATGGCAACGTGCGCAATGCGGGGTATATCCCGCAGTTGCCCGATGGCTGCGCCGTCGAAGTGCCGACGCTGGTCGATGCCAATGGACTTCAGCCGACGATGGTGCGGGATATTCCGCCGCAGCTCGTCGCTCTAATGCGGACCAACATCAACGTGCAGGACCTCACGGTTCAGGCGCTCCTGACCGAGAACCCCGAGCACATCTATCACGCCGCCATGTTCGACCCGCACACCGCGGCCGAGTTGGACCTCGACCAGATCTGGTCGCTGACCAGCGAGCTTCTTGCGGCGCACGGCGACTGGTTGCCCGCCTGGGCGCGCCCGCAAACCCGGAAGTCCGCATGAGTGCTACCGAGCATATCGTGATCGTGGGCGGCGGCACAGCCGGATGGCTCGCCGCCCTGATCCTCGGAGACGCCAAGTCCCGTCCCGCTGGCGCGCCCGCGCCGCGGATCACCGTAATCGAGTCGAGCAAGTTCGGAACGATCGGGGTGGGCGAAGGGACGACAGCCGTATTCCGCCAGATGCTCCAACACTTCGAGATCAACGAAGAAGCCTTCCTCGCAGCGACGGGCGCCACCATCAAATACGGCATCCGTCATAAGGACTGGCGGCGGCTCGGCCACCATTATGACGGGCCGATTGACGACGTTGAGGCGGTGGCTGGTCGAGGGCTCGACCTCTATGCGGTCGGGGCGGGCAAACCCGTTTCGGACGCGCATCTCTTTGCCCATCTGATGAACCGCCACCGCGCGCCCTACGCCGAGGTTGGCGGGCATAGGGTTGCTGCCGGACCGTTCCACCACGCCTATCACTTCGATCAGGCGCTGGCGGGCAAGTTCCTCAAAACCCAGGCCAAGCACACTGCGTTAATTGACGATCAGGTCACGTCGGTGGTGCGTAACCCTCTTTCCGGCAATATCATTGCTCTGCAACTCGAAAGCGGCGCGACCATCGAAGGCGACTTCTTCCTCGACTGCACCGGATTCCGCCGCGCGCTAATCGGAGAGATGGGCGCGGAATGGCTTGGCTATGGCGAGACGCTGCCAGTCAACCGCGCGATGCCGTTCTGGATCGACCTCGAACCCGGCGAAGAGATTGACCCCTTCACGCTCGCCTGGGCGCAGAAATCCGGCTGGATGTGGCGCATCCCGACCCTAGGGCGCTATGGCTGCGGATATGTCTATTCGGACACCCATGTCAGCCCAGAAGCCGCACAGGCCGAGATTGAGGCCGCCCTTGGTCGCAAGATCGAGCCACGCAATGATATCAAGATCAATGCTGGTCGTCTGAGGGACGCGTGGATCAACAACTGTGTTGCGGTGGGTCTCGCGTCCTCCTTCCTCGAGCCGCTTGAAGCGACCTCGATACACGGCACTATCGTCCAGCTACTCTGGCTCGCGCAGCTGCGACGCTCAGGCAACGGACGCACACAGTACAATGCCGCCGTCGCCGCGCAGGTAGACGACTTCCGCGACTTTGTCCGAATGCACTATGTCAGCGAGCGGGACGACAGCGCGTTCTGGCGCGACGTGGCCGCAAGTCATCCGCGGATCATCCGCGACCGCCTCGATCTGTGGCAAACCAAGCTCCCCGAGCGGCGCGATTTCGCGCCTGTCCCCGGCAACCTGCCGCATGTGCAGGAACAACTCTATATCCCCGTCCTCGACGGGCTCGGTCTCCTCAACCCTCGGGACGCCAAGTCCCAACTTGCGCAAGACCCCAAACGTCGGGCCGCCCTGCGCAAGACCCACGAAGATCTCATCCGCGACTACAAGCGGGCGGCGGGGAAATGTCTGCCCCACCGCGCGTGGCTCCAGTCGCTCTCACAGGAAAAAGCAGCATGAGCGCTTTCAAAATTTGCATCATCGGCGCGGGTAGCGTCGGGTTTACCAAAAAACTCTGCTCCGACATCCTCAAGGTGCCGGAATTCAACGACATCGAGATCGCGCTGACCGATATCAACGCGCATAACCTCGACATGATCAGCCAGATCATCGAGCGGATTGTCAGCGTGAACGGTCTCAAGACGAAGGTGACTGCGACAACCGACCGGCGCGAGGCGCTCAACGGCGCGCGCTACGTGATGAACACCGTGCGCATCGGCGGCCTCGAAGCCTTTGAGAGCGACATCTCGATCCCGCTCAAATACGGCGTCGATCAGTGTGTCGGCGATACGCTTTGCGCAGGCGGCATCATGTATGGACAGCGCGGGATCGCCGCGATGCTCGACTTCTGCAAGGACATCCGCGAAGTGGCCGAGCCGAACGCGCTGCTGCTCAATTATGCCAACCCGATGGTAATGATGACGTGGGCCGCAATTGACCACGGCGGCGTGCGCACGGTTGGTCTCTGCCATGGCGTTCAGAACGGTCACCGCCAGATCGCCCGCGCGCTCAAGGAGCCGTTCGAGGACGTGGACATCATCTGTTCGGGCATCAACCACCAGACCTGGTATCTCGACATCCGCGTGCGCGGCGAGAAAGTCTCCAAAGACACCCTGACTGCTGCATTCGAAGCGCACCGCGCCTTCTCGAAGCAGGAGAAGGTCCGGATCGATGTGCTCAAGCGGTTCGGCTACTATTCGACCGAGTCCAATGGGCACCTTTCGGAATATCTCCCGTGGTATCGCAAGCGACCCGAGCAGATCAACGACTGGATCAGCCTCGATGAGTGGATTCACGGCGAGACCGGCGGCTATCTGCGCTACTGCACCGAAAACCGAAACTGGTTCGAAGAAGACTTTCCGCGCTTCCTCGAAGAGGCCAGTGCCTCGCTCGACGACTATGCCCGCACCGACGAGCACGCGAGCCATATCCTCGAAGCGCTGGAAACAGGACGGGTCTATCGCGGGCACTTCAACGTCAAGAACGGCGGGATCATTCGCAATCTGCCAGAAGACTGCATCATCGAGAGCCCCGGTTTTGTCGATCGCTTCGGCATCAATATGGTGGAAGGGATCGAACTGCCGCTCGCCTGCCAGACGACCTGTTCGGCATCGATCAACGTCCAGCGCATGTCGGTTCAGGCCGCCATTACAGGCGATATTGATCTGCTAAAACAAGCCGTTCTGCACGATCCGCTTGTTGGTGCGATCTGCACCCCCGACGAGGTCTGGCAGATGGTCGACGAGATGCTTGTTGCTCAGGCAAAATGGCTGCCACAATATACCCACGCCATTCCGGGCGCTATCGAGCGGCTCAAAAACCCGAAGGTTGCCACCCGCGAATGGAGCGGCGCCGCCCGTCTCGACGTCCGCAGCGTCGAAGAGCTGCGCGCAACCAAGAAGTCGCTCGGCGAGATGGACGAAGGGCACGGTCTCGGTACCAACGTCATGAGCTAAGGGGGCGGCCCGCTGCGGTCCGGCGCGGTGGGCCGTTTCGGTCTTGGGGCCGAGGGGCAGAAATCGTATGGGAAAGAGTTGGACATGAAGGCGAAAGTTACCGCGCATAGTCGCTACATGATCGCGGACATCGACAAAAGGATCTATGGGTCTTTTCTCGAGCACTTGGGGCGCGCGGTTTACACTGGCATCTACGAGCCGGGCCACCCGATGGCAGATGAGAGCGGGATGCGGCGCGACGTCATCGAACTTGTCCATGAGTTGGACACGCCGATCTGCCGCTATCCCGGCGGCAATTTTGTTTCGGCCTATAACTGGGAGGATGGCATCGGGCCCAAGGAAGAACGCCCGACGCGGCTTGATCTGGCGTGGCGCACTTCCGAGTCCAATCAGGTCGGTATCCACGAATTTGCAGACTGGGCGGCCAAGGCCAACACGGAAATGATGCTCGCTCTCAACCTCGGGTCTCGGGGCCTCGATCAGGCGCGCGCTTTTGTTGAATATGTTAATCATCCCGGTGGCAGCTATTGGTCCGACTTGCGCAAGAAGAACGGCCGGGCTGATCCTTGGGACGTAAGAGTCTGGTGCCTTGGCAATGAGATGGATGGCCCTTGGCAGATCGGCCACAAATCCGCGCTCGAATACGGGCGCCTCGCCAACGAGACGGCCAAGGCGCTCAGAGCCTTTGACCGGAACCTGGAACTCATTATCTGCGGGTCGTCAAATGCGGACATGCCAAGCTATCCGCAATGGGAAGCGACCGTTCTTGAGCAGACATATGAGCAGGTCGATTTCATCTCGCTGCATATGTATTTCGAGAACTACGAGAAGAATACGGCGGAGTATCTGGCTCTTCCCGAGAAGCTGGATCGTTACATCGGCACGGTGTCGGGGGTCATAGACTATGTGAAGGCCAAGTCACGGTCCAAGCGCGAGGTGAAGATCAGCTTTGACGAGTGGAACGTTTGGTATCACGAGCGCAAGAACGACTTTGAGAGGATGGCCGAATGGAATTGGCCGCATGCGCCCGCGCTCTTGGAGGACATATATACCTTTGAAGATGTGCTTCAGGTCGGCTGCATCCTGAACACCTTTATCCGGCGGTCTGATGTAGTCCGGATCGCGTGTATCGCGCAATTGGTAAACGTGATTGCGCCTATAATGACTGCCCCTGGTAGCGGGGCATGGCGGCAGACCATCTTTTATCCGTTCAAGTTTGCCTCGACGATGGGACGCGGCACGGCTCTGCGGCTCGACGTTGAGAGCCCAAGTTACGCCGCGGACGTGGCGGCGGATGTAGCCTATCTCGATATTGCCGGGATCCATGATGCGGACGCGGGGACTCTGACGTTTTTTGCGGTGAACCGATGTGGCGATCAGTCGATGACGGTCGCGCTTGCGCTTGAACGATTTGGCACTGCACGGTCGGCCGAGCATATCCTTATGCAGCACGATGACCTCGAAGCGCGAAACACGGCGCAGGGGCCCAACACGGTGGTTCCGCGTCACGGGAATGGTGTAAAGGTTGTTGACGGCGGTCTGGAGCTTGAACTGCCGGCCTATAGCTATTCAGTTGTGCGGGTGCAGCTCTGATGCCTTATTGGGGCAGGTAAAGGGAAGGGAAGACGATGAAGAAGATCGCACTTGTCGGGATTGGCAAGATCGCCGTAGATCAACACGTGCCGTCTATCGCGACCTCGCCTGACTGGGAGCTTGCGGGCACTGTGTCGCGCCATGAATCAGTTGACG
>JALRIK010000006.1 GCA_023255435.1 Marivivens sp. | reverse complement strand
GAACGGGCAAGACAGCCGCCCTGTTCGCCGACCTGCGTCACGTTCCCCCAGATCACGTCCTCGACCGCGTGACCCTCAAGGCCGTTGCGTTCTTTGAGGGCGTTGAGTACCTGCGCCGAGAGACGGACGCTGGTCACTTCGTGAAGGCTCCCGTCGGCGCGTCCTTTGCCGCGCGGAGTGCGCACTGCGTCATAGATATAGGCTTCGGTCATCTGGGTCCTCCTCAGGCGCCGCGAAATGCGCGGGGCATCAAATCATATGGGTGTTTCCAACCGGGGAGGGCCGAAATACGGCCCAGCCAGCGGTCGATATTGGGGTAGTCGCTGCGGTCGAAATTGAAGTTCTCGGGGTAAAAGAGATACCCGCAGCAGGTAAAATCAGCGATGGTCGGGCGGTCCGCTGCGACCCAATCGCGGTTCGCTAGATGGGCGTCGAGCACCGCAAAGGCAGATTTCACGCGGCCCGTAGTAAAGGCGATCACCTCTTGCGGGCGCTTCTCCTCGGGAAGGAAATTCATGAGGAAGCGGAGCATGCCAGCCTGGCTCGAAAGCTTGTGGTTGTCCCACAAAAGCCAGCGCAGGATCTCGCGTTCTTCGTCCTTGGTTTCGGCGCCGAATTTGCCGGTCGTCTCGGCAAGATGCTGCAAGATGACGCCCGATTGGGTGATCTTGGTCGCGCCGTCCACGAACACGGGGCATTCACCCATCTCGTTCACTTCGCGAAAGGCGGGGCTTCGGCCTTCGCCTGCGAAGAAGTCCACAAAACGCGGTGTCCAGTCGAGACCACAAAGCTCGAGCATCAAGGCCGCTTTGTAAGAGTGGCCGCTTTCACCAAAACAATAGAGTTCGATCGTCATCAGCTTTGCCTTGTTGGTTGTCGGCAAGCGCCTTGATCAGCGCTTGCGGTCTTCAAGTTCCGAGTTGAACCGCCGCAACCGCTGACCAAGCATTTCTTGATCCATGATCGCGTCAAAGTTCTCGAAGAGGAAAGAGAGTGCCTCGCCTTCGTCGAGCCCCGCCTCTTGGGCGAACCGTTTCAGCTTGCGATACCCGTCTTCGGTCATGGCAACGGGAAAGCGGCGGGTGAGGCGAAAGCGTTTGGGCATTCTCTTGTCTCTTTGTTGTTGGGTCTCCTGAAACCTAGAAGCTCTCGGCCGAAAGCGCCATCACACTGTCCGCTCCCGACTGGATGCGGCCAAGGTGCATCGCCACCGCAGGAAGCTGGCGCTGCATATAGTAGCGGCCCGTGGTCAGCTTGGTTTCATAGAACTCCTTGTCCGTAGCACCGCCTTCGAGTGCTTCGAGCGAGGCCTTGGCCATTTTGGCCCACATCAGGCCAAAGCAAACGTGACCCGTGAGGTGCATGAAGTCATAGGAACCGGCCAGCGCGTGGTTCGGGTTCTTCATGCCGTTCTGCATGAAATACATGGCAGCGGCTTGGAGAGCCTTGGACGCCTCTTTGAGCGGATCAAGGAAGTCTTTCTTGAGCGCTTCGTTGGCTTCGTTTTCCTTGATAAAGCCTTTGACCAGATCAAAGAACGCCATGACATGCTTGCCTCCATCTTGTGCAAGCTTGCGGCCCACAAGGTCGAGCGCTTGAATGCCGTTCGCGCCTTCGTAGATCATGGCGATACGGGCATCGCGGGCGAATTGGGACATGCCCCATTCTTCGATATAGCCGTGACCGCCATAGACCTGTTGGGCTTGAACGGCCATTTCAAAACCCTTGTCGGTCTGAAAGCCCTTGATCACGGGAGTGAGCAGGGACACCAGACCTTCGGCGTCCGCGTCGCCCGTGCGATGCGCCTTGTCCAGAAGGAGCGCCCCCCAATAGGTAAAGGCGCGCGCACCTTCGACAAAGGACTTTTGGTCGAGAAGGTTGCGGCGAATGTCGGGATGAACGATCAACGGATCGGCAGGGCCTTCGGGGTTTGCGGCACCCGTGACGGCACGGCCCTGAAGACGGTCCTTGGCATAAGCGACGGCGTTCTGATATGCGGCTTCGGCCTGCGCATAGCCCTGAAGACCGACGCCGAGGCGAGCTTCGTTCATCATAGTGAACATGGCGCGCATGCCCTTGTGCTCTTCTCCCAAGAGATAGCCCGTGGCCCCGTCATAGTTCATCACGCAGGTCGCATTGCCATGGATGCCCATCTTTTCTTCGATCTTGCCAACCGAAACCGCGTTGCGCGCACCAAGGCTTCCATCGTCGTTCACATGGACCTTGGGCACGATAAAGAGCGACACGCCCTTGATGCCTTCGGGGCCACCGACGATCTTGGCAAGCACAAGGTGGATGATGTTTTCGGCCATGTCGTGATCACCTGCCGAGATGAAAATCTTCTGGCCCGTGATCTTGTAGCTTCCGTCGGCTTGCGGCTCGGCCTTGGTGCGCATCAGGCCTAGATCGGTGCCGCAATGCGGCTCGGTCAGGTTCATGGTGCCCGTCCATTCGCAAGTCACCATCTTGGGGAGATATTTGGCCTTTTGCGCGTCCGAGCCATGGGCATGGATCGCCGAATAGGCCCCATGCGTCAGCCCTTGATACATATTGAAGGCCATATTCGCCGAAACAAAGCTTTCCTGCACGGCGGTGTGCATCAGATAGGGAAGCCCCTGACCGCCGTAGTCGGGATCACAATCCAGAGCGGTCCAGCCGCCTTCTTTCATTTGTTCGAAGGCTTCTTTGAAACCCTTTGGCGTGCGCACGACACCGTTTTCGAAATGGCAGCCTTCCTTGTCGCCGACCACATTGAGCGGGGCGAGAACCTCGGACGCGATCTTGCCCGCTTCTTCGAGCACGGCACCGGTGAAGTCGCGGTCCATTTCGTCATAGCCTGGGATCGGCTGTTCGCTCACTTTGAAAAGGTCGTGGAGCACAAATTGGATATCTTTGGTCGGTGCGGTAAATACCGGCATCTTTCTCTCCCTAATTAAGCGTTTTGCTCGTCAATTCTTTCGAGCTCGGCGAGGCGCTTTTCGCCCCATGCCATCTGTTCCTTGAGTTCCTCGATCGCGACTTGCAGCTCGTCGCGCTGTGCCTGCATGTCCGCCAAATGCTTGCGGGCAAGAATTTGCGTGCGCTCAAGCTGGGTGCGCTGTTGGTCGCCGACATAATAAAGGTCGAGCAACTGGCGGATTTCCTCGAGGCTGAAGCCGAAGCGCTTGCCGCGCAGGATAAGTTTCAAACGGGCTTGGTCGCGCTTGGTGAACAAGCGTTGCTGGCCGCGCCGTTCGGGAAACAACAGCTCTTTGGCCTCGTAAAACCGCAAGGTGCGCGGCGTTACATCGTAAGCCTCGCACATTTGGCGAATGGTTAGTTGGGTATCCGTCATATTCTCCCCTCGGCGCATGTCCGTCAGAGGCTGAACATGCGTATCGTGTAGAGAGCATACAAGCACAGATGACGTTAACGTAAACGTAACGTGGCGTCAGGACTCGCGATGACCGAAGGTCACTTTGTTATTCGGGCGGAAGGAGCTTTCGCGTGGTCTCTCTAAGGGTCTCGAGATCGCTGATCGTCTCGTCCAATTGGCGGCGCTGTTCGATCAGGTCGGCAAGCTTGTTGGTAGCTTCTTCGATAAAGGTCCGATACTGCGCTTCGGTTCCCATTTGATCATAGATCAAAAGCCACTGACGGATTTCTTCGAGACTGAAACCGAATTTGCGACCGCGCAGAATCAGCGTCATCCGCGCAAGTTCGCGCGAGCGGTAATAGCGGGATCGGCCTTCCTTTTCGGGTGTGAGCAGCTCGATATATTCGTAATACCGCAATGTGCGCGGCGTGACGTCGAAGCGTGCGCACATTTCTTTGAAGCTCAAGCGCTGATTGGGCATCCGGACCTCTCCCCTTTGGGCGAATTTAACTTTTTTATCTTTGAATGCGCAACTCTCTCGAGGACGTCTCTTTGGGCTTGCTCGTTGCGGATGGGCAGGACAAAACTGCCACAAGGAGTAACGATATGACCACACCCGATCAAAGCGTTTCCGCACAGGTGCGCCAAAAGATAGCACGTCAATTTATCGAAGCGATCCCGCATTCTCGAAGCCTCGGCATGCGCCTCACCGAATTGGGCGAGGGCACAGCCTGTATCGAGATGCCATACGATGAAAAACTGATCGGTGATCCCGAAACGGGTGTCATCCATGGAGGGGCCGTCTCGGCTCTGATGGACACCTGTTGTGGTGCTGCGGTGATGGCGCATCCGACAGGGCCGATTGCAACGGCGACGCTGGATTTGCGTATCGACTATATGCGATCCGCAACGCCGGGTCAGAAATTGGTCACGACCGCTCATTGTTATCATGCTACCCGCACCGTCGCTTTTGTGCGCGCCACCACGACGGACGAGGACACTTCGCGCCCTGTGGCCACGGCGACGGGTGCCTTCTCGCTCGAGCGCGCGAAAGGCGGTGCAGCATGAGACGTCCCGTCGAACCCGTTCAGGTCGTGAAAAAGCGTCGCGACGAGGCGCTTCAGAAATTGATCGGTCAGGTGCCCTATATCCGTTTTCTGGGGGTCGAATTCGACCGACGCGGGGATGAGCTTACGGCTGTTCTTCCCTTCAAGGACGAACTCATCGGTAATCCCATGCTGCCCGCGATCCATGGCGGCGTGACGGCGGCTTTCCTCGAAATCACCGCTATCATCGAACTCAGCTGGGGGCTTCTCTGGGAGGATATGGAAAAACCCGAGAATTCCGACTTCAGATTTGGCGACGCGCCGTTCAAACTCCCAAAGACCATTGATTTTACGGTGGATTATCTGCGCTCCGGACTTCCGCGGGATGCCTATGCGCGGGCGCGGGTGAACCGTTCGGGACGCCGCTATGCCTCGGTCCATGTGGAGGCGTGGCAGGACAACCGCAGCCGCCTTTTTGCCCAAGCTTCAGGCCATTTCCTGATGCCATCGCGCGATGAGTAGGGCGCTGACCCACAGACGTATACTTGCCATCGCGGTTCCCATCGTGATTTCGAACGCCACCGTTCCGCTTTTGGGATTGGTGGACACCGGCGTTGTGGGGCAGTTGGGCGCAGCCGAGCCTATCGGGGCGGTGGCCATCGGCGCGTTAATCTTGTCGAGCGTCTATTGGATTTGCGGGTTTCTTCGCATGGGCACCACAGGCATGACGAGTCAGGCCCTTGGCGCCGAGGATATGGGCGAAGTCGCCGCGCTTCTCCAACGCGGGCTTCTCGTCGGTTTTGGGTTTGGGCTAGCGGTGATTGTGCTGCAATGGCCGCTGTTCATCGGCGCCTTTGCACTTTCGCCCGCCACACCCGAGGTCGAAGCAATGGCGCGCAGCTATATGGCCATTCGCGTCTGGTCCGCGCCCGCAACCATCGCGCTTTATGCAGTCACGGGTTGGCTGATTGCGCACGAAAGATCCCGCGCCGTTCTTGCGCTTCAGGTCTGGATGAACGGGCTCAATATCTTGCTCGATGTCGTGTTCGTGCTGGGGCTGGGTTGGGGTGTCGAAGGGGTGGCGATTGCAACCTTTCTTGCCGAATGGACGGGGCTTGCGCTTGGTCTTTGGCTCTGCCGTGCAGGGCTGCGCCGCTTAGGACTTCCCGCGATCCTCGATCCGCTTCGTATCAAGCGGATGATCTCTGTGAACGGGGATATTCTGATCCGGACCGTAGCGCTCCAGTCGGTGGTCGTCACTTTCATGTTTTGGGGGGCTGGTTTCGGGAATGTGGAACTCGCTGCCAATCAAGTGTTGATGCAATTTGTCAGCCTTGTTGCCTTTGCGCTGGACGGGTTCGCGTTTTCATCGGAAACCCTCGTGGGTCAGGCGATGGGGCGAAAGGATCAGGCGGGCTTGCGCCGTGCGGCTTTGATGACATCGGGGCAGGGGGCGGTGGCGGCCGTTCTTATGGCGCTGGCCTTTGCGGTCTTTGGCGGCCCGATCATTGATCTTTTGACTACGGCGCCCGAGGTGCGAGCCGAGGCGCGGGTCTACCTGCCTTATATGATCTTGGGCACCGTTATCGCGCTTCCAGGTTGGATGCTTGATGGGATTTTCATTGGTGCAACACGCAGCCGAGACATGCGCAACATGATGCTCTTGTCGTTCGGGCTGTATCTTCTTGCTGCATTTCCGCTGATGAGCGCCTTTGGCAATCACGGGCTTTGGATGGCCCTGATTTTCAGCTGGATCATGCGGGGGATCACGCTTGGATCACGCTATCCCGCGCTTGAGCGCGCCGCTTCCTAGAGGATGTCCAGAACGGCTTCGGGCGGACGTCCGATTGCGGCTTTGCCGTTTGCAAAGAGGATCGGGCGTTCGATCAGCTTGGGGTTTTGGATCATCGCCTCGAAAAGCGCGGCCTCGTCTGCACTCTGGAGTCCGAGATCCTTGAACAGGGCTTCGCCTTTGCGGATGATCTGCGAGGGTGTTTTGCCCAAGAGTTCGAGCGCGTGCGCAAGCTCTTCTTTGGTCGGAGGCGTTTCGAGATAGAGCCGAGGTTCCACCGCAACGCCACGCTCCAAGAGGAGTGCCAGCGTTTGGCGCGATTTGGAACACCGCGGATTGTGCCAGAGGATCACAGCCACTGATCACGCCCTTTGCCGACCGCGTCGGCCACATTGGCGAAGCCGTCTCGTTCCAAAAGCCGATCGAGACCACGCGTAATCTCGTCCACAAGACTGATCCCGCCGTAAACGAGCGCGGTGTAGAGTTGCACCACCGAGGCCCCTGCAAGGATCTTGGCATAGGCTTGCTCGGCGCTGCCAACACCGCCGACTCCGACGAGCGGCACAGAGGTCAGCGTGGACAGACGCGCCAGAATGCGCGTGGACTTTTCGAACAAAGGAGCGCCCGAAAGGCCGCCCATCTGGACTTTGTCTGCACTTTTCAAACCTTCGCGAGAAAGGGTGGTGTTCGTGGCGATTACCGCCGAGACGCCCGAAGTGTTCGCGACTTCGGCAACATCCGCGATTTCCACGTCGGTCAGATCAGGTGCAATCTTGAGGAAGATCGGGATCGGACGATCGAGGTTCGCATTCGCCGCCATCACGCCGGACAAGAGTGCGGAGAGCGCGGCCTTGCCCTGAAGATCGCGCAGTTTTTCGGTATTGGGCGAAGAGACGTTGACCGTTGCAAAGTCGAGATACGCGCCGCAACGGCTCAGGACTTTGGCAAAGTCCGAGGCGCGGTCTTCGCTGTCCTTGTTGGCGCCGAGATTGAGCCCGATCACGCCGCCTTTGGGCCTCTGGGCCAGCCGTTCTGCAATCGCGTCCATGCCGTCATTGTTGAACCCGAAACGGTTGATGGCGGCCTTGTCCTCGGAGAGACGGAAGAGGCGCGGCTTGGGATTTCCGGGCTGCGGGCGCGGGGTGGCTGCACCGACCTCGACAAAGCCGAACCCGCATTTGGCAAGCGGGTGGAGCGCGGTGGCGTTCTTGTCGAAACCTGCGGCAAGTCCTACGGGATTGGGCAATTCCAGTCCCGCAATTGACGTTTTCAAACGTGCGCTGCTGAATGGTCCTGATTTCGGGCCAAGGCCCATTTGAAGCGCGCGGATCGCGAGACCATGGGAAACTTCGGGGTCGATGCTGCGCAGCGCGACCATGCCGAACTGTTCAAGAAGCGTCATGTCATCTCCGGAAATTGGTGGATGCCGTCGACAAGCGGAAGCGGTTTGCTCCACAAAACATCGCCGAGACGGATGGGGCGATAAAGATGCGGGAACAGCGCTCCGCCGCGCGAGGGCTCCCATACGAGCGGATCAAGCGCTTCGCTTTCGAGACCGAGAAGAACCAACCCCTCTTCGCCCGCAAAGTGCTTGGCTGCGGTTTCCTTGACCTGCTCGGCGGTGGAAAAATGGATGTAGCCGTCGATCACGTCGATCGGTGCACCCAAGGTTTCGCCCTTGGACTGAAGCTCGGCCCATTCGCCTGCACGGAAAATCTTGTAAATCAGCATGGCGCGGTGATGCCGAATGGCAGGCAGCGGGTCAAGGGGCTTTGCGGGCTGCCTCGTTTTGCTGCGAACTGCGAAATCTGCAAGCGCGCCGCACGTGTCGCACGGCTGTGACGTTCGGGAATTAGACAGAGATCGAATTATTTTTTTGACTGAATGGTCAAAGGATTTCACTCTGTCGTCATCCAACTTGGGGGATTATCATGAAAACGACCATTTTCGGCACCACCTGTGCCCTTGCACTGTGTGCGGGTCCTGCTTTTGCGGATTATTCGCTCACTATTCTTCACACCAATGACTTTCACGCGCGGTTCGAACCGATCAGCCAATTCGATTCCACCTGTAACGCCGAAGCGAATGCCGCTGGCGAATGTTTCGGCGGCACGGCGCGTCTGGTGACTTCGGTTGCCGAGGCTCGGGCTCGTTCCAACAACACAATTCTCGTCGATGGCGGCGACCAATTCCAAGGCACGCTCTTTTACACCTATTACAAAGGTGCGATGGCGGCCGAGTTTATGAACAAGCTCGGCTATGACGGCATGACAGTCGGGAACCATGAATTCGACGATGGCCCCGAGGTTCTGCGCGGCTTTATGGACAAGGTGAGCTTTCCCGTTCTGATGTCGAACGCCGATGTGTCGGGCGAACCGACGCTTGCGGGCGTTCTGCAAAAATCGGCAGTGATCGAGCGGGGCGGCGAAAAGATCGGTCTGATTGGTCTTACACCCGAGGACACGGACGAGCTTGCAAGTCCCGGACCCAACGTGATCTTTACCGACTCCGTTTCGGCCGTTCAGGGCGAGATTGACAAGCTGACTGCCGAGGGCGTCAACAAGATCGTCCTGCTTTCACACGCTGGTTATGCGATGGACCAAAAGGTCGCCGCGGGGACCACAGGGCTTGACGTGATCGTGGGCGGCCACACCAACACGCTCCTTGGCGACATGGAAGGCGCAGAAGGTCCCTATCCGACCATGGTCAACGGGGTCGCGATCCTTTCGGCCTATGCCTACGGCAAATTCTTGGGCGAACTGAACGTCACCTTTGACGATGCGGGCAATATCGTCGAGGCTTCGGGGCAACCCATCCTGATCGACGGCCAAGTGGTCGAAGACGAGCCGACCGTTGCGCGTATTGCCGAACTCGCCAAGCCGCTCGAGGAAATCCGCAACAAGGTTGTTGCCTCCACTTCGGACGCCTTGGACGGTGACCGCGCAAACTGCCGTGCGCGCGAATGTTCGATGGGCAACGCCATCGCGGACGCCATGCTTGCCCGCGTCAAGGATCAGGGCATCGAAATCGCTATCCAGAACGGCGGCGGCATCCGTGCGTCGATCGACGCAGGTGAAGTCACTATGGGCGAAGTTCTCACGGTTCTTCCGTTCCAGAACACACTCTCCACGTTCCAGGTGACGGGCGAAACCATCGTTGCGGCGCTCGAGAACGGGGCTTCGCAGATCGAAGAAGGCGCGGGCCGCTTCCCTCAGGTGGCGGGAATGAGCTTTACGGTTGATCCCGCCAAGCCTGCGGGCGAACGGGTTTCGGACGTGATGGTGGGCGGTGCACCGATCGACATGGTCAAGGTCTATGGCGTGGTGTCCAACAACTATGTGCGCAACGGCGGTGACGGATATGCCATGTTCCGTGACGCGCAAAACGCCTATGATTTCGGACCCGATCTTGCCGATGTGACGGCCGAGTATCTGGCCGCTCAGGCCCCCTATACCCCCGTCATCGATGGTCGTATCAAGATCGTTGGTGAATAAGACCTGACCGATCACCCCTGCCTTTTGGTGGGGGTGATCACTGCGCTTGCCCGATATCGCTTGGGGCTTTCAGGACAGGAAGCGAAAGGGTAATCTCGGCGTCATACCGACGAGGGACCCATGGACCATCCGCTTATCGATCTGATCAATGCCCGCATTGCCGCTGCCGAAGCGGACGGGGCCTTCGACAATCTTGAAGGTGCAGGCAAGCCGCTCCGTTGGTCGGATGATCCCGAAAACGAGCTGATCAATCGGCTGATCGCCGAAAATGGGGCTGTGCCCGAATTCGTCTCGCTCAGCCGCGAATTGGCCAAGCTCCGCCAAGAGCTTTTGGAGACGGGTGACCGCACGCGCCGCAGCGAGATCATGAAAGAGATGTCGATGATGGAAGCGCGGATTGCGATGTCTCGCAAGGCGTTTAGCCGCTGATGTGTGGCCGTCTTTCCATCACCGAGCCGACCGAAGCCATGGTCCAGTTGTTTCAGGCCAGCCCGTCGAATTCGCTTCCCGTTGGGCCGAATTACAATGTCTGTCCGACACAGGAGATCGCAGTCGTAACCTCGGACGCGGGTGTTCGGCATCTTCGACCGATGCGGTGGGGGTTCATTCCTTCGTGGTATAAAACTCCGACCGATGGCCCGCTCTTGATCAATGCCCGCTCGGAAACGATCGCCGAGAAACCCGCCTTTCGCGAAGCCTGTCGGCAAAGACGGTGCCTGATTGCGGCGAGTGGGTTCTATGAATGGAAACGGGAAAAGGGCGCGACGCCGTTGCCTTGGTATGTGACGCGCAACGACAATACCCCGATTGTTTTTGCGGGCATCTGGCAGGATTGGGGGCAAGGCGAAGCGCGGGTCTCGACCTGTGCCGTCGTGACCTGTGACGCCAACGCGGATATGGCACCGATCCACGACCGTTTGCCGGTTGTTCTCGAACAGAAGGACTGGCCCAAATGGCTCGGTGAAGAGGGCAAGGGCGCCGCACTTCTGATGAAGCCGACCGAGGTCGGACGGCTTCGATTTACCCGTGTCGGCACCGCGATCAATTCGAACCGCGCGCAGGGGCCTGAGTTGATCGAGCCTTGGGAAGGCGAGGATTAGTTCGGCGGTGCCTCGAAGGAAAACGCCGCATAACGCGTGGAGTCGTATTTGTCGTGATAGGTGAGCACGAACCCCGTTTCAGCGGTCACAGTATATTCCGACCCCGGTCCGATGTCGTTGAGTTCCCATGCGTTGAGACCCGAACCCTCGGGCGCGTCATCTGACTTGATCGATTGGACAGAATCAGACCCGTTGTAAAAGCGGATCTTGTCTCCGGGAACGACATAGGTCACGGCGGGGAAATATCCCAAACCCGTGATAACTACGGTTTTCGTCTCTTCTGCATGGACCTGTAATGTTGTGAGTCCAAAGGCAAAAGCGGAAGCGAGAATGCGGCGCATCAATAAAATCTCCAATTCACTTGGCCAAGCACAGAGGAATGGCGCTTGCTCCTTCGCTACTCCCTGATTTCGGCATGAATGTGGCAAGACTTGGCATCTTTATGTGCATTAGCCGCTTGCACCCGTCGCCGAGGTTGGACTATATCCCAGCCAGAGCGCGGGTGTTGTGTAATGGTAAGACCTCAGCCTTCCAAGCTGATGATACGGGTTCGATTCCCGTCACCCGCTCCAAAATCCCCCAAACTATCATGATACGTCGTCGCGAGGGCGATTTGTGTCCTCTCGCCCGAAGATGAGACATCGCGGCGCTTGAGCTTAGGTGTCACGTTCCTTATGTGTCGGTGACACATAAAGACGGCAAGGTGCAATGGCTGACCCAACACGTATCAACGCAGACGAGCGCGAGAAATCCAAAGAGATCGGCGCTCTCAAGGGGCTTTGGCCTTTTCTCAAACCCTATGCGGGCAATATCGCCCTTGCGATGGTATTTCTTGTCGTCACCTCGATGATCTCTCTGACGCTGCCTCTGGCGGCGCGGCGTGTGGTCGATAACTTCGAAGACGGTCTTAGTCCGCTTCTCAACCAATATTTCGGGGCCGCCATCGGGATCGTTGCGCTTTTGGCTTTGGGAACCGCGTTGCGGTATTATTTTGTAACCCGATTGGGTGAACGCGTCGTTTCGGACATCCGCGAAGCTGTGTTCAACCGCATGGTAGCAATGTCCCCCGCATTTTACGAACGGATCATGACGGGCGAGGTTCTCAGCCGTATCACCACCGACACGACCTTGATCCTCTCGGTGATCGGCTCTTCGGTTTCTGTCGCGCTTCGCAATGTTCTAGTGTTTTTCGGCGGGCTCATTTTGTTGTTCCTGACCTCGCCCAAACTTACGGGGCTTGTTCTTTTGATCGTGCCGCTGGTCATTGTTCCGATCGTCGTGCTCGGTCGCAAGCTGCGCAAGCGCAGCCGCGAGCATATGGATTGGATCGCGGCCTCGTCCGGCAACGCCTCCGAAGCGCTTCTTTCGGTCCAAACCGTTCAGGCCTTTACCCAAGAAGGGTCTGTGCGTTCCAAGTTCAACGATGTCACCGAAAAGAGCTTTGATGTGGCTTTGCTCCGTATCAAGACGCGGGCGCTTTTGACTTTTATCATCATTTTCATGATCTTCTCGGGTGTTGTCGGTGTGCTTTGGGTTGGTGCGCGCGACGTTGCGGTCGGCGCGATGACCGTCGGCGAGCAGGTGCAGTTCGTGATCTATGCGATCATGGTCGCGGGCACCGTCGGCGCTCTGACCGAAATCTGGAGCGAGTTGCAGCGCGCGGCAGGGGCCACAGAACGACTTGTCGAGCTTCTCAATGCCGAGGACAGCGTCGCCGATCTACCCGCTCCCGAAGCGGTGGGGGCGATGAACCGCGGCAAGATCGAGTTCGACCGTGTGACGTTTCACTATCCGAGCCGTCCCAATATGGCGGCGCTCGACGATATCAGCCTTACCGTTGCGCCGGGTGAAACGGTTGCACTTGTCGGACCGAGCGGAGCAGGTAAGTCGACAATCATCCAGCTCTTGCTCCGGTTCTATGACCCCGAGGCAGGCTCTATCCGCATCGGTGGGCAGGATCTTCGCGACGTCGCGCGCTCCGAGTTCCGCAAGGGCATCGCGCTCGTGCCGCAGGACCCTGTGATTTTTGCCGATACCGCGCGCGAGAACATCCGTTTCGGTCGCCCCGAGGCCACCGACGCCGAAGTCGAAGCCGCGGCCAAAGCCGCCGCCGCGCATGACTTCCTTTCGATCCTTCCCGATGGGTATGATACCTATGTTGGGGAACGCGGGGTGATGCTTTCGGGCGGACAAAAGCAGCGGATCGCGATTGCCCGTGCAATTTTGCGCGATGCGCCCATCCTCTTGTTGGACGAGGCGACAAGTGCGCTTGATGCGGAAAGCGAACGCTTGGTGCAACAAGCGGTGGACAAGCTGGCGCAGGATCGCACGACTCTGATTGTTGCGCACCGTCTTGCCACTGTGAAAAAGGCCGACCGCATCGTTGTATTCGATCAAGGCCGCATCGTCGCACAAGGCACGCACGACCAGCTTGTTGCCGAGGGTGGACTTTATGCCCGTCTGGCCAAACTTCAGTTTACCGAAGGTCTCGCAGCGGAATAGCGACGTTTCGCTGCGTAATCCTTGCGCCTTTAGATGTAATTCACCATCTTGATCTAAAGGGAGAAAGCCGCAGTCGCTGCGGCAGCAAGGGAGATTACTTATGCCTTATGCATCAGTTGCGGATCGTGACGCTATTGTCGCCGAAATGCCTTGGGAAAACCGAGAGTTGCCGACGACGACGTATGACCTGCTTTGTCAAACCGTCGACAAATTTCCAGATCGTGACGCAACCAGTTTCCAGATTTTCTCCGACCCGACGAGCAAGAAGGAAACATTGACTTGGCGCGAGCTCAAGGAAAAGGTGTGCCAGACCGCGAACATGCTGCGGGATCTCGGCGTGGGCGAGGATGATACCGTCGCCTATCTTCTTCCCAATTGCACCGAAGCGATCCTGACCTATATCGGCGGACAGATCGCGGGCAAAGTGAACCCGATCAATCCTCTGCTTGATGCCGAACATATTGCGGGCATCATGCGCGAAACCAACGCGAAGGTGCTCGTCACCCTGCGCGCCTTCCCCAAGACCGAAGTCGCGCAAAAGGCCGCTGAAGCGGTCGCGCTTGCCCCGAACGTCAAAGCCGTGGTCGAAGTAGATCTGGTGCGCTACCTCACAGGGGCCAAGCGTCTGATCGTGCCGCTCATCCGACCCAAGGTGAAGGTGACGCACAAGGCCAAGGTCGTCGATTTCAATCGCACGATGAATACCAAATCCAAGTCGCTCTCATTCGCACCTTCGACCGAGGACCGGGTTGCCGCGCTCTTCCACACGGGCGGAACGACTGGCCTGCCCAAAGTGGCACAGCACCGCTATTCGGGCATTGTCTACAACGCTTGGCTTGGGGCGCGTCTTCTCTTTACCGAGAAAGACGTGCAGATGTGTCCGCTGCCGCTCTTTCACGTTTTCGCAACCATCGTGTCCCTTGGTGCGTCGCTTTCGTCGGGTGCGCATTTCGTGATCCCGACACCCCAAGGTTATCGGGGCGAGGGGGTGTTTGACAATTTCTGGAAGCTGTGCGAGCGGTATAAGGCGACCTTTATGATCACCGTGCCGACAGCAATGTCGGCTCTGATGCAGCGTCCGGTGGATGCTGATATTTCGTCCCTCCGTCTCGCCTTTTGTGGCTCTGCGCCTTTGCCGCTCGAGCTTTACAAGCGGTTCGAGGCTGCGGCGGGCGTCACCATTTGCGAAGGCTATGGCCTAACCGAGGCGACCTGTCTTGTCTCGATCAACCCGCCCGACGGCGAGAAAAAGGTCGGCTCTATCGGGATTCCCTTCCCATATACCGACGTTCAGATCGTCGATACCGCAACCCAAAAGGTTCTGGGCCGTGACGAGGTCGGGGAAATCTGTGTGTCGAACCCAGGGGTTTCGCTTGGACATACCTACACCGACGAGAGCAAGAACGTATCGCTCTATTATCCCGGCCCAAAGAGCGAGACGCAGTATCTTCGCACGGGAGATCTCGGGCGACTGGATGCTGACGGCTATCTGTGGATCACGGGCCGCGCCAAGGATCTGATCATTCGCGGCGGCCACAACATCGACCCCGCCGATATCGAAGAGGTCCTTGCCGGTCATCCCGCCGTTGCTTTTGCAGGCGCGATCGGGCAACCCGATGCCCATGCAGGTGAACTTCCTTGCGCCTATGTCGAATTGGTTGCGGGTGCGAGTGTGACTGAGGACGAGCTTTTGGCCTATGCCGCCGAGCATATCCACGAGCGCGCGGCCACTCCTAAGCATATCGAGATTCTGCCAGAATTGCCGAAAACCGCGGTTGGTAAAATCTTCAAGCCCGATCTGCGCCGCCTTGCGATCACCCGTGTCTATAATGCGGCTCTGTCGAATGCGGATGTCGCCGCCGAGGTCAGCGAGGTTATCGAAGACAAAAAACTCGGACTTGTGGCCTGTCTCGTGAAAACGGGCACCGCCACCGATGATGACGTGGTCAAGGCGCTTGGTGCCTTTACACGTCCGTGGCGCTGGGCCTGATCCGAAACAAAAAACCCGCCTTTCGGCGGGTTTTTCTTTAAGTGCGAACTCCTGCGAAGCGCGCTTGCCATTCTTCGCGCTCTTCGTCCGTGATCTTGCGGAAGAGGTTCTCGGGAACCTCGAACCCGTGACCCGCGGGCAGGGCGGAAAGAGCGGTTTCCACGCTGCCCGGCCAGGCGCTATCCTCGGTCTTCATTGCGGCCAGCATGGTCGCGGCGGCATCGGGGATGAAGGGGGCCGAGAGGATCGCATAAAGACGGATGAGGTTGAGGCCGAACCGCACCTGCATCGCCGCCGTTTCGGGGTCTTCCTTGAAAGTGGACCAAGGCGCGGCATCCTGAAGGTATTCGTTGCCGATCACCCAGATGGCGCGCAGCTCGCCTGCCGCCTTGCGCACTTCGATGGCATCCATAAAGCCTTGGTAAGCGGTCAGACGCTCGGAAAGGGCGGCGATGACCTCGGCCTCTTTCGCCCCGAAGGCGCCGCCTGCCGGAACTTCTTCTCCGAATTTGGAGCGACAGAACTTGGTGATGCGGCTGACAAAGTTGCCGAGCACGTCGGCAAGGTCCTTGTTCACCGATTGCTGGAAGTTCTCCCAAGTGAACTCCGAGTCCGAGCTTTCGGGGGCGTGGCTCAGAAGCCACCAGCGCCAATAGTCGGACGGAAGGATTTCAAGCGCCTGATCCATAAACACCCCGCGTCCGCGCGAGGTCGAGAACTGGCCGCCGTCATAGTTCAGATAGTTAAACGACTTGATGTAATCGACGAGCTTCCACGGCTCGCCCGACCCCAATATCGTGCAAGGGAACGAAAGCGTGTGGAAGGGCACGTTATCCTTACCCATGAACTGGGTATAGGTCACGTCCTCGGCACCTTTGTCGGTGCGCCACCAGCGTTCCCAATCGCTGCCCTTGCCGGCAGCAACCCACTCTTGCGAGCAGGCGATATATTCGATGGGCGCATCGAACCAGACATAGAAAACTTTGCCTTCCATCCCTGGCCAATCCTGATCGCCCTTTTTCACAGGCACACCCCAGTCAAGATCGCGGGTGATACCACGGTCCTGAAGGCCGTCGCCGTCGCGCAGCCATTTCTTGGCGATGGAGGTGGTCAGGACGGGCCAGTCGGTTTTGCTGTCGATCCATTCCTCAAGCTGGCCGCGAAGCTGCGTCTGGCGGAGATAGAGATGCTTGGTCTCGCGCATTTCAAGGTCGGTCGATCCCGAAATCGTGGAATGTGGGTTGATGAGGTCCACGGGATCAAGCTGTTTTGTGCAGTTGTCGCACTGATCGCCACGCGCACTGTCGAAACCGCAGTTGGGGCAGGTGCCTTCGATATAACGGTCGGGAAGATAACGCCCGTCCGCATGGCTATACATCTGCTTTTCATTGACCTCGGCAATCAGCCCCGCTTCGGCCAGACGGCCCGCGAAATGCTGTGTCAGCTTGTGGTTCTCCTCCGAGGAAGATCGACCGAAGTGGTCAAAGGACAAACGGAAGCCTTCGGCAATCCTTGCCTGCACTTCGTGCATCTCGGCGCAATATTCGGCAACGGGTTTACCGGCTTTGGCGGCAGCGAGCTCGGCAGGCGTGCCATGTTCATCGGTGGAACAGAGGAACAGGACCTCGTGGCCACGGCCGCGCTGGTATCGCGCAAAGAGATCGGCAGGAAGCTGGCTTCCCACGAGGTTCCCAAGGTGTTTGATCCCGTTGATGTAGGGGATGGCCGAAGTAATGAGATGGCGTGCCATACGTGCCTCTTGATCAGATTTGTTAGCGGTTTAACGCGCTCAAGGCCAAAGGGCCAGTGCCTTGGGGAAGCCCGAGCGCTTTGGCGGGTAAAAAGTAACCCGCCCCCTTGTTCTCGGCAAAGATAAGGCTAGGGTTTGCCCGCAAATAAGGGGAGCGACATGGAAAAGATTGCACTTGGCCGCACAGGGATCGAAGTCACCAAATGGTGCCTCGGCACGATGACCTTTGGAACCCATACAAAACAGGATGACGCGGACCGCCAACTCGATATGGCTTTGGATGCAGGGATCAATTTTGTCGATACGGCCGAGATGTATCCCGTCAATCCAGTGGCCAAGGAAACGGTCGGGATGACCGAAGAAACCATCGGCAATTGGATCGCCAAGTCGGGACGTCGCGGCGAGTATATCCTCGCCACCAAGGTATCGGGGCCGAACGGCGGTTTCTTCCGTGATGGTCGGAGTTTTGATGGGTCGAACATCGAACAGGCCATCGACGACTCGCTCCGCCGTTTGCAGACCGATTACATCGACCTTTACCAACTCCATTGGCCGCTGCGCGGGTCCTATCATTTCCGCCAGAACTGGGGCTTTGCCGCCAAGCCGAACAACCGTCAGAAAACGCTCGATCATATGGCGGGCGTGCTGACTGCGCTTCAGCGCGCAGTCGATGCAGGCAAGATACGCGCCTTTGGGCTCTCGAACGAAAGCGCTTGGGGCACCACGCGCTGGATCGACGTCGCCGAACAGGTTGGAGGGCCGCGCGTTGCCAGTATCCAGAACGAATATTCGCTGCTTTGCCGTTTGTATGACACCGATCTTGCCGAAGTTGCGGTGAATGAAGACGTGCTTCTTGCGTCCTATTCACCGCTTGGCTGTGGTCTTTTGACCGGCAAATACCAGAATGGCGCTCTGCCCGAAGGCAGCCGCCTTGCGCTCAACGGTGATCTCGGCGGGCGCAAGACAGACCGCGTTTTTGCTGCGACACAGGCCTATCTCGATATCGCTGCCAAATACGGGCTTGATCCCGTTCATATGGCAATGGCGTGGCAGGACACACGTCCCTTCCCAATTTCGGCGATCTTCGGCGCCACGACAAGCGCTCAGCTAGAGCGTATCCTTGCGGGAAAGGATGTGAAACTTGGTCAAGACGTTCTCAAGGACATCGAGGTTGCGCACAAAGCGCACCCGATGCCGTTCTAGGATGCGCGCGGCAATTTTATTGACCGCGTTCTTGGGGCTTGCTGCCTGTGGCGGTGGGCTCTTCGAGAGCTATCGTGACCAGAGCGTCGCGATTTCGTCGCAGGCAAATTTCCTGCCCGAACGGTATTTGGGAACATGGCACGAAGTGGCGCGCTTTCCTGTGCCTTTCGAGCGGAACTGCGTCGGAGTAACCGCCGATTACGGGCAAAATAGCGATGGCACGATTTCCGTCTTCAACACCTGTCGCAATGCGGACGGAAGCGTGCTTTCCACAATCAAGGGCAAAGCGGACATCGTCGGGCCGGGACGGCTCAAGGTCAGCTTCCCGTCCATTCCCTTTGTCAAATCCGACTATTGGGTTCTCTGGGTCGATCAAGATTATCGCACAGCCGTGGTCGGCGCGCCAGACGGTCAATCGGGGTGGATTTTGAACCGGACCCCCGACATCTCGGCCGATCGTTTACAGGCGGCCAAGGATATTCTGCGCTATAATGGTTACGATCTGTCGCGGCTCGAGGTGTTGAAATAAGCTTCGAGCGGGCTTTGACCGCCCAGACGTGCAATCGTGTTGGCCTCGTCGTTGTTACGAAAGAACGGTACCGAGACAGGCGGACCTTTGCGATCAAGGTTCGCCGCGACTTCGGCCAGCACGCATTCGGTGATGAAGGGAAGATCGAACTTGCGTGCCTGCGACAGCGGTATCCACTGAAGATGTGAAAGCTCGTCCTCGGCGCGGGAAAAATCATCGGGGTCAGAGGACAGACGCGTCGCATCCACGAGGAAAAAGCGGGCGTCGAAACGACGGGGGCGACCTTTGGGTGTCACGGCACGAAAGATGAACTCAAGTCCTTCGAAACTCGGGATATGGCCCGTTTTGGCATAACCGCGCCAACCCTTGGGCGCGCCTTCCCAAGTCTCTCGTGCTCCAAGAACAAGCCCCGTTTCCTCGAACAACTCGCGAATGGCAGCGGCGGCAAGGGCGGCAGGCACCATGGTGCTCTGCATTGCAAGACGCTCTGCGCAGACATCGGACAAGGCACCGGCTACGGGAACGGTTGCATCGACGGGATCGACCGCCCCACCTGGAAAAACGAATTTGCTGGGCATGAAAGCCGCGCTTTCACCCCGCTGCCCCATCAGGATCGACGGATTGGTTTCGCGGTCTTTGATGACGACAAGCGTCGCTGCATCGCGAATTGGAGTGTCCGACATAGCCGTCCTTATGGTTTCAAAGGGGCTTAGTCCTCGGACCGTCCGAAGCCATGCATGCGCTTGGCCCATTGAATGCCGACCACAAGCCCTTTGAGCCTTGGTAACAGGAAAAGCGAGAGCGCAACACAGCCAACGGTAAAGATCGTCGCCATAACCATCGGATCGGGACGGAACTGGACAAAAACGATGTGGATCAGCGGCGCCATAAGGTGTCCGACCACGAGGATGGTCAGATAGGCGGGACCGTCGTCAGCGCGATGGTGCGACAGTTCTTCGCGGCACGCCGGGCAACGATCGTTCACCTTGAGATAGCCGGCAAACATCGGGCCTTCGCCACAGCTCGGGCAACGGCGGCGCAAGCCACGCATCACGGCCGTTTTAGTCGAGCGTTCTTCGGTGGTGATATCGGTCGTATGGATCATGCAGCATCTCCGGTTCGCGCTACACATGCGACTTTAGGCTGGACAAGGAAAGAGGACATTCTGTCCTAGGGGGGCGTTCGGCGAAAATGCGCGAAAAAAATCTTAGCGGCGCGACGGAAGCGGAAGCGAGAGGCGTATTACAGTCGATCACGGCAGTTGAGGGCCTGATCTGAACCCAATCGACGACCTCGTTAAAGGATAGAAAAATGAAAAAGCAAATCGTTCTCGCCGCTCTTCTTGCCGCTTTGGGCACCACCGCCGCCTATGCGGACATGGGGCGCGGCTTTGGTGGGGCGCAGGCTCCGAGCTTCGCCGAACTTGACGCGGATGGTGACGGCAATGTCACGCTCGCCGAGATCGAAGCCATTCCGGCCGCTCGTTTCGCTGCGGCCGACACCGATGGCGACGGCGCGCTGAGCGCCGAAGAAATCGCCGCGATGGTTACGGCGCAGGCGACGGCGCGTTCGTCCGATATGGCGGCCAAGATGCTGGAACGGCTCGATGCCAATGACGACGGCGTTCTGAGTGCGGACGAAATGACCCCCAAGGCAGGGGATCGTTCCGAGCGCATGTTCTCGCGCCTTGATGCCGACTCGGACGGCAATATCACCCAAGAAGAGTTCGACGCAGCCGCAGCCGCCCGCCCTGAGCGCGGCGGCGAAGGAAGAGGCGGCAAGGGTGGTCATGGCGGCGAAGGCCACGGCAAAGGTGGACGCGGAAACTAATCCCCCCGAGCCTTGGAGGTCCGCCTGCGCGGGCCTCCTCCCTTCTCACTGAGCGATTGCCACGCGCTGGCCAAGCAGATAGCACTTTTGACGATGACACTAGCTGCCTTGCAGGACACTGAAATACCCGATGGAGCGCTCCTCGTTGCTTATGCCAACGGAGATCGAGATGCTGCGCGCATTCTGGCGGGACGGCTTGCACCGCGCACATTGGCTCAGGCGTATCGTATGCTCGGGGATCAGGCCGAGGCCGAAGACGTCACCCAAGAGGCGTTGATCCGCCTTTGGCGCATCGCCCCCGAGTGGCGGCAGGACGAGGCGCAGGTTTCGACATGGCTCTATCGCGTGACATCGAACCTCTGCACCGATCGTCTTCGCAGGCGCAAACGGAGCGTGGGCATCGACACGATTGCGGAACCCGAAAGCGGGGCTCCTTCGGTCGCAGAAGAGATGCAAGATCGAGCACGACACAAGGCGCTTCAGGAGGCTTTGTCCGAGCTTCCCGAACGGCAGGCCCAAGCGGTCGCATTGCGTCACCTCGACGGGCTTGGAAATCCCGAGATCGCCGAGATCATGGACATCAGCGTTGAGGCCGTCGAAAGCCTGACAGCGCGTGGTAAAAGAGCGCTGGCCGCGCTTCTGGCCGGCCGTAAAGCTGAATTGGGGTATGAAAATGACCACTGAAAAGCCTGATATGAACGATTTTGAACTCGACGAGATTTTCGCTTCTGCGCGGCGCGCGACGCCCGAGGTGCGCGATGATTTCATGACGCGCCTCCTTGCGGATGCGGCGATGGTTCAAGACGAGTGGTCGGCACCCTCTGTGGAGAAAATAACCGAAGGCGGGGGGCTCTTGACCCTCGTTTGGAGCATGCTCGGCGGATGGGCGGGCACAGGCGGGCTTGCCGCCGCCGCGATCACTGGACTTTGGATCGGGATTGCACCGCCTGATGCGCTTTCTGTGATCGACGATGCGATCTGGGGCACAAGTGTTGACCTGACCGTCTTTTCTTCGGACGATGTTTTGGGTGTGGAGGGCTAAGCGATGAGTGACCAACCGAAATCCCGCTTTCAAAAACTGACAGAGGGCAAGGCGCTCAAGATCGCCTTCATCATTTCGCTCGCGTTGAACGTGATGATCCTCGGCGTGATCGGGGGTGGCCTGCTCAACGGCAAACGCCCCGCCCCGATGGGCGGTTATGACGTGAGCTTGGGTGAATTCGGCAAGGCCTTGTCTCGCGACGACCGCGCCAAAATCCGCGAGGATCTTCGGGCGAACCCGAGTTTCAGGCTTCCGCCCCGCGGCGCACGCGAAGAGTCGGTGCGCGCGTTCATTTCGGCCATGCGCGCCGAACCTTTTGACGTCGGTGTGATCGAAGACCTCTTTGCCGCCCAAAGAGATCGCGGCGCGTCGGCCATGCAGGCAGGTCAGGAGGCCCTGATCAAGCGGCTTGTCGAAATGGATGCACAAGAGCGCAACGCCTTTGCCGACCGTGTCGAGCAAATCGCCACGAGAGGCAAACAGGGCGACCGCTAGGAGGCGAGGGCGCTCACGCTGACCATGTTGCGCCCTGCAAGTTTTGACTGATAAAGCGCCGCGTCTGCCCGCTCTAGCGGCGAGGACAGCCGATCACCTAGCGTGCCGCCGAGTGCCACCCCGATCGACACCGTCATGCCGATGGCGCCGCCTGCCAGTTCCGCATAGATCGGCGTGCTTTCGATCCGGTCGCGTAGCCTTTCGGCCATCGCTTCAGCGGAATTGAGATCGGCCTCGGGCATAACCACCACGAATTCTTCGCCGCCAAAGCGGGCAACAAGATCATTCGAACGCGTCCCCTGTTTGAGGAGCGCAGCGATGGAGACAAGCGCCTGATCCCCGACGGCATGGCCATAGGTGTCGTTGATCCGTTTGAAGTGGTCCACATCGATGGCAAGGATCGCATAGGTCGTCGCATTTTCGCGCGCATGCTCGGCAATCGCTTGGATATGCGGTTCAGCATAGCGGCGGTTGTGAAGTCCCGTGAGGGGGTCGGTCAACGCGGCTTCGACCCCGTTCCGCAAGGTGGCGCGCAGTCGTTCCAGCTTTTGCTTGCGGTAATGCAGCTTGCCGATGCGAAGGGTGATTTCGTCGTGGCTTGCGTCACCTGAAACTGTGTCCGACGCCCCGAGATCGAGTGCAAGAGCCGCGATGGCGGACCCGTCCTCGGGCGTGATGACCAACTGTTCGGAGCTCCGCGTGTCGGCCCTACTTCGCAGTTCGGTGATGAGCCGAAGGGCTTTGCCCTGGCCGAGGGGGTCCTGACCCTCGCGGGCGTCGATCAACAGAACATCGGGCGACGGGGCATTCTGGGGAAAAGGTTGCGCAGGATCGAGACAGCTCACGATAAAGCGCCCGCCTGTTTCCAAGGCCTGCACCAGCGCTCGCGCCCGAATGGGAATATGCGTGAGGATCAGAACCCGTGCAGGGCGACCAAAGCCATCACTGTGTTCGGAAAACCCCAGAGCGCGCTCGGTGACGAACCCGAGTGGCCGCTCGCCTGTGTGCATCCGCAAAAGGCTTCGGATACGGGCAAAAAGATGAGCGTCGCTCGTGCTTTGATCCAAGGCATCATCGGCCCCGGCGGCAAGCCAATCCGTGCGCTTACGCTTGTCGCTCGCCCCGAAGGCGAGGATGGGAATATGGCTCGTCTCGAACCCGAGCCGAAAGGCTGCACAGAATTCGCGGATGGCAGGAAAACCTGTTCCCATTGCGGCAATAAGAAGGTCGGGTTTCCCTTCGGCAAGCGCGATTTTGGCGTCCTCGGAACTCGCGCAGCCAATCACGTCGAAGCCGACACTCTGAAGCCGCACCTTGAGGAGAATGCGATGTGTTGTCGACGGATCGAGGAGAAGAATTTTCCCTGACATGTTGAATTTCCTCGCGCGATGCGGATAGCTCCGATTTGAGTCAAAGTGACCCAAAGTTGTTAAGAAACCATTGCCATCGGCAGGGGAGCCTCCATGAAACCTGAACAGGCTGAAACACTCGCGTTGCGCGCTCTTGCTTGGCTTGCGGGAAATGACGAGCTTTGCCCCATCTTTATGGGGTCAACGGGCACATCGGTCGACGATATGCGGGAAAGGGCGGCGGACCCAACCTTTCTGGCCTCGGTGCTCGAATTCCTCACGATGGATGACGCCTGGGTGGTCGCGTTTTGTGATGCGCATGCCTATGCCTATGAAGAGCCGCTAAGGGCGCGCTATGCGCTTCCGGGAGCGGAGCAAGTGCATTGGACATGAAGGGACTTGTCTTCGACAAAGACGGCACGCTCTTTGATTTCAACGCGACATGGGGACCCTATGCCAAGCGGTTGCTGATCGAGCTGGCACGCGATGACGACCATCTAGCGGCGCTGGCGACCCTCATGGGGGTGAAGATCGACGAAGAACGGTTCACCGCCGAGAGTGTCTTTATCGCCGAGACTGCCAAGGTCTGGACCGCGCTCCTCGTACCGCATCTCGATATTTCGCAGGACGCTCTTTTTGAATTGGTTAGTGAGAAGGCAAAAGCGGTGCCGCAGGTGCCTGTGACAGACCTTTTCCCCTTTCTGTCGGGTCTCAAGGACCAAGGCTATGTGCTTGGGATCGCGACCAATGATACCGAAGGCCCCGCGCGGGCGCATCTTGCCGCGCAGGGTATTTTGGAGCTCTTCGATTTTATCGCAGGTGCAGATAGCGGCTATGGGGCCAAGCCCGAGGCAGGCCAGCTTGCCGCGTTTTGCGACCGAACCGGACTTGCCGCTAAGGACTGTGTCATGATCGGGGACAGTCTCCACGATCTCCACGCAGGACAAAAAGCGGGCATGACTTCTGTTGCGGTCCTGACGGGGCCGATGCCGCGGCATGTGCTTGCGCCCCATGCCGCAGCCGTGTTGGAGACGATTGTCGATCTTCCCGATTGGCTCAGTTCGTTGCGCCCGTGCACTCGGCCAGAGTGACCAGAATGCCGCCGAGCAAGGCGCGATAATACTCCGCCCCCGTCAACTCTGCATTCCCCAGCGGATTGACCGTGGCGATTTTCGCATCGGTGCCTTCGGCAACCAGCGTCGCAAGATCGGGATTACTCTGTGGGTCGGTGAGGATGCAGGAAATCCCCTGTGCAACCACCTGTTCCTTGAGGACTGCGATATGCGCAGGGCCAGAGGCCGACGCATCGGAGAGCGCGATAGCCCCCGATGCAGGCAGATCGAGGGCCGTTTCGAGATACTGGAAGCTATCGTGCGAGACGAGATAGCCCTTTCCGCGGAGTTTCTCGGCCTCAGCTTTGAGCGCGGTTTCAAGGGCGCCCATCTCCATTGCAAAGGTCTGGGCATTGGCCGAGACTTCAACACCGGCAAGGTTGTTCTGGGTCAGGACATCGGCCAAGGTCTCGGCCCATGCAGCCGCGTTGAGGGGCGAGAGCCACGCATGAGGGTCGAAATCGCCATGGTCGTGCCCATGGTCGTCATCTTCTTCGTGCGTATGGTCGTCTGCGTGATCTTCCTCGTGCTCGTGCTCATCGTTGTTCTCGACCTGCCCGATCGCTTCGAGATCGCGCAGCGGCAACGGCGTCCAACCGTTGGTTTCAAAGGCTTCGATAATGATCGTCTCGCCATCGAGGCTTTCGAGAGCCTGCGCCATCCAAGGCGACATTCCCTCGCCCGACCAAAAGACCACATCGGCGCCGTGCAGCATCCGCGCATCCGAGGGCCGCATTGCGAAATCATGGGGCGAGCCGCCTTGGGGGAGGAGGGCGCGGACCTCGACATCTGGCCCGACTACCGCAGAAGCGATCGCCGCAAGCGGCGGAATGTCGGTCACGATGGTAAGAGATTGCGCATAGGCAGGCAGCGCGAAAAGCAAAAAGGGAAGGGATCGAATCAGCATGGTTCTTCTTGTGCAATTTGAATGGGTCGGATATATGAGTTACGTTATAACATCACAAGGCTTGATTTGATGACGGGTGCAAAAGGCTTTTCCCACCACGATCACCATAGTTGCGTGCACGATGCGATTGCCTCTGCCGAGCGTTCTTGTGCGGATCAAGGGCTCCAGCTCACCCCTGTGCGGCGGAGGGCGTTGGAAATCCTGCTCGAGTCGCATCAGGCGATGGGGGCCTATGACGTGCTTGCGCGTCTGGACAAGGACGGGTTCGGCTCGAAACCGCCCGTCGCCTATCGTGCGCTCGGGTTCCTTGTGGACAATGGCTTTGCCCATCGTATCGAACGGCTCAATGCCTTTGTGGCCTGCACCCATCCCGGAGCGGAACATGACCCTGCCTTTATGATTTGTCGTAGCTGCCATAAGGTGGCCGAAGCCGAAGCGCCGCGCGGGGCACTTCTCAAGGGGAGTGCGGACGAAGCGGGATTTGTGATCGAGCAAACCGTCATGGAAGCCGAGGGGCTTTGTCCCTCGTGTCAGGGGGGCAAAACTTGATCCTTCTGGAAGCAAAGAACCTCTCTGCAGGGCATGGCGGGGAACAGGCCGTTCTCGAGAATGTGTCCCTGACCATCAGACGTGGTGAAATCGTCACCATTGTCGGACCGAACGGGTCGGGGAAATCAACGCTCCTTCGGTCCCTGATCGGGGCGATCAAACCGACGGGCGGGCGGATCGAACGGAAATCGGGACTCAAGATCGGTTATGTGCCGCAGAAGCTCCATATCGACCCGACCTTGCCGATGACCGTGCGGCGCTTTCTCGATCTGCCGCTTCGGGTCAGTGATGCGGCCGCTGGCGCCGCCTTGATCAAAGCGGGGGCGCCCGACCTTGAGGATCGGCAAATGACGCGCCTTTCGGGCGGGCAGTTCCAGCGCGTCCTTCTGGCGCGTGCGATCCTGAGCGAGCCCGACCTTTTGATCCTCGACGAGGCGACGCAGGGGCTCGATCAACCGGGGTCCGCGCATTTCTATCGCCAGATAGAAGAAGTGCGCGATACGCTCGGCTGCGCGGTTCTGATGGTCAGTCATGAACTTCACGTGGTGATGAGCGCATCTGACCGCGTGATCTGTCTCAACGGGCATATCTGCTGCGAAGGCTCGCCCGCTGTCGTCTCGGCCGCGCCTGCCTATCGCGAGCTCTTTGGGACGGGGACAGGCGGCGCGCTTGCGCTTTATCGCCATGAACACGACCACGATCATGACCATCATCATGACCATCATCATGGCCACGATAATCACCACCACCATCACAAGCACCACGAGGATGCGCATTGATGTTCGACGATTTCTTGGTGCGCGCGGCTTTGGCAGGCGTCGGGACCGCGCTTGCGGCAGGTCTTTTGGGGTGTTTCGTCGTCTGGCGGCGAATGGCCTATTTCGGCGATGCGACGGCTCATGCGGCGATCCTCGGCGTGGCTCTTGCTCTGGGGTTCTCGGTTTCGATCTTCGTCGGTGTGGCGGGGATCGCATTGCTCATGGCGCTCAGCATCTTTGCACTCACAGGCAAAGGTTATGCGGTCGATACGGTTTTGGGCGTTTTGGCACATGGGGCGCTGGCCACGGGACTTGTCGCCGTCTCGCTGATCCCCGGTGCGCGGATCAACCTTGATGCCTATCTCTTCGGGGATGTTCTGACCGTTTCCAAAACGGACCTTGCGATCATCTGGGGCGGGGCGCTTGTTGTGACGCTTGTGCTTTGGCGGCATTGGTCTGCGCTTCTGACCTCGACGCTCAACCCCGATCTCGCCTATGCCGCAGGGCTGAACCCGAGACGCGAACAACTCGTTCTCACGCTTCTTCTTGCTGCAGTGGTGGCGGTGTCGATCAAGGTGGTCGGGGCGCTGCTGATCACGGCGCTTTTGGTTATTCCCGCCGCGACCGCCCGCGGCCTGTCGCGCACGCCCGAGCGGATGGCGGTGATCGCAGCGGGTTTGGGGGCCATAGCGGCGTTGGGGGGATTGGGCGTTTCGCTCTATCTCGATACGCCCGTCGGTCCCTCGATCGTCGTCGTTGCGGCCGCCATGTTCGGAGGTTCGACCCTCGCCACCGCGATGCGCCGTTAGACGTCCATCCAGATCGTCACGGGGCCGTCATTAACGAGCGAGACCTTCATGTCCGCGCCGAATTTGCCGCAGGCCGTGGGAATGCCGAGTGCCGCGACATCCTTTTTGAACAGCTCATAAAGCCGTTCGCCCTCGTCGGGGCGGGCGGCATAGCTGAACCCCGGACGGTTCCCGCGCGAGGTATCGGCAGCAAGAGTGAACTGGCTCACGATCAAGGCCGCACCGCCGATGTCGAGGATCGAGCGGTTCATCTTGCCGTCTTCGTCCTTGAAGATGCGCAGCTTCGAAATCTTGGCGGCAAGTTGGGCGCTCTTGGCATCCTCGTCCCCGTCCATGGCGCAGATGAGGATCAACAGACCCTCACCAATTTCGCCGATGACTTCACCGTCGACCTTGACCGACGCTTCGGTGACGCGTTGGAGCAGCGCTCTCATAGCTCGCTTGCCCATGGCGGGTTTGCACCCGCGCGCGAGACGGTCACAGCAGCCGCCTGCACCCCAAGGGTGAGCGCCGCGCGGATCGACGTTTCGTCAAGCGTCTTGAGCGCCTGCTTTTCAAGGGCACCGCGCTTGTAGAGCGCAGCCAGAACACCCGCGTTGAAGGTATCGCCCGCGCCGACCGTATCAACGACTTCGACTTTGTTCGCGGGGACTTCGACAACATGCTGGTTGGTATAACCGACAGCGCCCTCGGCCCCTTTGGTGATACAGACGAGACGCGCGCCCATGTGCAGGATTTCGCGCGCCATGGCTTCGATGTCGTCACCGCCCATGAGCCAAGCGAGGTCTTCGTCCGAGAGTTTGACGATATCGGCGTGGCGGAACATGCGGTCTATACGGGCGCGATAGCTCTCTTCGTCCTTGATGAACGAAGGGCGGACGTTGGGGTCGATCATGGTCACGCGCTTGGTGCTTTCGCGGATCATCAAGGCCTCATAGGTCGCGCCGCAAGGTTCGACCACCAGAGAAATCCCGCCAAAGAACAGCGCATCCGCCGTGACGGTCGGAAGGTCGTCCATGGAAAGCATGCGGCCCGCAGTGTTTTCGTCATAGAAGGCATAGGTCGCCTGACCGTTGACCAGCTTCACATAAGCCACGGTCGAGGGGCGATCCGAAATCGCACAAGCCGAGGTGTCGACCTTGGACTCTTTGAGCGAGTTCAAAAGGATGTCACCGAGAAAGTCGCTCGCGATCCCCGAGAAAAACGCTGAAGGTGCACCGAGGCGTCCAAGTGCGATGGCCGTGTTAAAGACCGCACCGCCCGCATAGGGGGCATAGGCGTCTTCACCCGCTTCGGATTTGCGCGGGAGCATGTCGATCAGGGCTTCACCACAAGACAGGATCATTGAGGTCACTTTCTCCAAAAGGCGCCGTTAGCGCAATCATTTGACCAAAGGGGGTGCAAGAATTGCGCCCTCAGGTCAAGAGTTATTGATTTTGCGCCGCGATGTAGCCCACAATTCCCGCAGCGATAAGCCCCAAGATGACGGCAAAGGCGATCTTCCACGCCGAGTAGGGCCGTTCGCCCTGAACCTTACCCGTCTGTCCGTTGACGACGAAGCGATAGCTTTTGCCGCGATACTTGTAAGCGGCAAGCCAGACAGGAAGCAGGATATGCTTGAACGTCACATCCTTGACCGTGGTGTTGACCGAAGACACCCTTTGATGGTCGCCGCCGATGTCGAACTTGATGTCGCGCAAGATGATCGCGTCCATGATCTGCCGTCCCTCGGTGTAGCCTTCGCTCAGATCGACCTGATAGCCCTCGGCCCGAAATCCTGCCAGAAAATCGGCGGAATAGGGCAATAGGGCCGACAGGTCCCAAGGCTGAAGTGCATCGGTGTATTTCTTGGGAAGTGAGCGCGAGGCGAGAACAAGAACATCGTCAAAGAACCGCGCAACGCGGCCCGAAACGTTGTGCCAGCGCGTCTTGCGGACCTGCACCGTTTCACGCTTGCCGTCACGGATGACGGTTTGTGTTTCGTAATAGTCGTCGCCGCGTTGGCCCGTGTATTGGGTCTTGGTATCGGCATCAAAGGTCCAGTAAGGCACATAGATGCCGTTCATCTTGCGCCCCTTTCGGGCATATTCCTTGAGACCGTTCGGCGCGAACCAAAGACTGCCCAGCCACGCATTCATCGCCTCGTGGGCTTGCGGTTCCGAGAGTGCGAAGGGCACCACGCCTTTGGGCTTGATCTGGCGGTGCGCGCCTGTGTCGGTGACGACGGGGGTTGCGCAGAACGGGCATTCGGCGGCGTGGATGCTTTCGTCGAACTCGAAAGAGGCGCCGCAATTCTGACAGTCCACGTTCCGCGTTACTTCGATTTCAGCCTGCGGCAGCTGGTCGCGGATCGCGGCCTCAAAATCGAGCTCGCGGATGGCTTCCCCCGTAAAGGCGCCCTTTTCCACAGCTTCGGTATTGCCGCAAAAATCACAGATCAGTCGGTCTGCACCCGGCTCAAAGCGCATATCTGCGCCGCATTGATGACAGGGAAAACGGTGTTCTACGGGTGTTTCGCTCATGGGTCAGGTTTTCAAAACTTCGGGTTCGGGGGCTAACAGATTTTTTGGGGTGGCCGTTAAACAACGGTTATTCAAGAGGTAATTATGACGACACAAACACTACGTTCTGAAATTGATGCCGCCCTTGCTGCGCATGATCTTTGGAAGCAAAAATTGACGACGGCCGCCCATAACAAAGACCGCGAACTTCCCGTCGGCACGATCTGCCGAGACGACCAATGCATCTTTGGAAAGTGGTATTACTCACAGCCCGAGGATCTCCGTTTTAGCCGAACGCCCTATATCGTCCGCAAACTTCATTCCGATTTCCATCTCAATGCAGGCAAAGTCGCGCTTGACTTGGCTCGGGGCGAATTCGACGAGGCTCTCAAGCGTTTGGAGAGCCCCGCCTATAAGAACGCCACAACTGAGTTGACCAAAGCATTGGTGGAGTGGCGCGACGCGTAATCAGCCTGCGGGCGGCGGCGGAGGGGGCGGCAGGATCGTAAAGAGCTGTGCAAGCTCCGCTACATCGCCCGCAGCCTTCCAGCCGTCCTGACCCGCAGTCCAAACCAGTGTTTCGCGTTTAAGCGCGCCATCGCTAGCCATGCGGCCCAAGGCTGCTTTGGAGAATGGACCCTTGGTCGCGCCGTTCTCGGCGATGTGCCAAACGTGCTCAACAGGCGGAGGAGGCGGCGCAACGGGAGCCGCTTGCGGCGCAGCGCCCCAAGGGCCTTGGGTCATTGTCTGTTGGCCCATCGCCAAACCCATCGCTGCGCCCATGCCGGCACCCATCGCCTGACCCATGGCGGAGCCTTCGGCGCCCATTGCTTCGGCGGCTTTCCACTTCATGTGATCGTCAAGGTTGCCCGCAATGCCGCGGCTCGTGCGGTCGTCCAGCGCCTTTTCGACCGCAGGCGGGAGCGAGATATTCTCGATATAAAGCTCGGGAATGGTCAGACCATACTGCGAGATGATCGGATCGATCGCCTTGGCAACCAGCGCGCCGACCTCGGCCGTGTTGGCCGCCATGTCGAGAACGGGAATCCCCGACTGTGCGATGGCGCGGCTGAATTCCTGAACGATGATATTACGGATCTGGAAGGTGATCTCGTCAGCGGTAAACTCGCCGTCGGTGCCGACGATTTCCTGCATGAACTTGGCGGCATCGCCCACTTTGACCGTATAGGTGCCAAAGGCGCGGATGCGGGTCGGTCCGAACTCGGGGTCGCGGAGCATGATTGGGTTCTTGGTGCCCCATTTGAGGTTGGAGAACCGCGTCGTGTTGATGAAATAGATTTCGGACTTGAACGGCGAGCGGAACCCATGGTCCCAATGCTGCAAAGTTGTCATGATCGGCATGTTGTTGGTCTCGAGCATATAGAGACCCGGAGTGAACACATCCGCCAGTTGGCCTTCGTGGATGAAGACAGCCGCTTGACCTTCGCGAACGGTGAGCTTCGCGCCGTATTTGATGGCATGACCCTCACGCTCGAACCGCCAGACCATCGTGTCGCGGCTATCATCGGTCCAGTGGATGACGTCGATAAATTCGCCTGAGAGAAAATCCAAAATGCCCATTTGAAATGGCTCCTTCTACATCGTCGTTTCGGCCATGAGTTCGCGGGCGATCTCACGGGCAATCGGGGCGGCTTCGGCGGCGGTCATACCTGTGCGAAGTCGTTTGTCGTAAAGCATCTTGAGCAAAAGCTCGTCATGACGCGTAAGCGTGCCGAATTCTTCGTTGTCGTTGAAAATCGAAGGGCTGGCGCGCGAGTAATCATTGGCAAGGCCCATACCTTGGGCGAGTTCCTCGTGAACGCAGGTAAGGCGCAAGAGATCGGGGTGCTCGCCACGGATGATCGCAACAGCGCGGTCGTAGGTCACGCCATCGGCTTTGAAAATCCCGATCACAAGGCAAAGCTGATCCTTGGGCAGATTGAGCGTATAGCGCACCGTGCTTTCGGACAGACCGGGCGCGATCTGGTTCAATTCGGGGCCAAGCCTGAGACGGTCTTCCTCGTTCACGATATAGACGTGGAAATTGGCGTTCTGGGCGCTTGCTCCGAAACTGATCGGAACGCCCGTAAGATCCGAAAGACGTTTGGCATAGGTCTGAACGATGCCGTAATCCTTGGCCCTGATCTGGCTCGGGACGGTGTCGCCGAACGCAAGGCGCATACGGATCGGAGTTTCCCAGCGGCGCAGCTTCGACAAGGTCGCCTGTGCTTTGAGATCACCACCGCGCGCCACATATTCATCAAAAAGCGCGATACGCACGAAATTATTGGCAAGCTGGGTGTCGGTAAACGGCGTATCGGGACCGCCACCGTCCGTTCGTAGCAAGCCTTGGGTCAATTGATCCTGTTGCCAGCGGCGGTAATAGACGGCCAGCTCTTCGCTCGCTCCTGTAGGAGCGGGTGCGAATTCATCGTCAAAGGCATCATCGGCTTGCGGCGCAATGGTGCTCGGGAGCGGCTCGATCGGAGGCGTTTGGGACGGGAGCATGGTGCAGGCCCCGAGCAAAAGCCCGAGCGTAAGTCCTGCAATATTAGCTCCCGTCCTCATGCTTTACGAGTTTACCGAAGTTGCGATGGTATCGCCAGTGCCCGTTGCGCGGGCTTTGGCCGATGCAAGCGTCGCCTTGAGTTCGGCTTCCATGGTCTGAAGCTCGGCTTCTGCGGCAGCGCGCTTGCGCTTGCCTTCGTCGGCGATTTCAAGGCTTTCGTTGATCGTGGCGATCAGCGTGGCGTTGGCCTGCTTGACGGCTTCGATATCGAAGACGCCGCGCTCCATCTCGGTGCGGACGATCTTGTTCGCATCGCGCAGGTTGTTGGCATTCGCGGTCAAAAGCTCGTTGGTCAGATCATTGGCTTCGCGCACGGCGGTTGCCGCTTCGGCGCTGCGCTGGATGGTCACGGCCTGAGCAAGCTGGGTTTCCCAGAGCGGCACAGTGTTGACGAGCGTCGAGTTGATCTTGGTCACAAGGCTCTTGTCGTTTTCCTGAACCAGACGGATCGAGGGAAGCGACTGCATCGTCACCTGACGGGTGAGCTTGAGATCGTGCACGCGGCGTTCAAGATCGTCGCGCGCGGCGCGCAGATCGCGAAGTTCTTGGGCCTTGATGATACCCTGTTCTTCAGAGGCGGCTGCAACTTCGGCCTCTTTCGCAGGGATCGTGGTGCTGTCGAGTTCCTTGAGCTTTTCCTCGCCCGCCGCGATGTAAAGCGCAAGTTCGTCATAGAAATCGAGCGTCTTTTCATAAAGGATATCAAGGCTCTCGATGTCCTTGAGAAGCACATGTTCGTGCTTCAACAGGTCATCGGTGATCTTGTCGATCTGGCCTTGGATGTCCTCGAAACGCGCGACGAACTTTGCCATCGGTGCCGCGCGGCCAAGGAGCTTTTCCCACCAGCTGCGCTCGCGGCGCACGTCGAGTTCGGACACCGAAAAGCCGCGGATCGTCGAAACCATGCTGCGAAGGCTGTCGCCTGCAGGACCTACGTCCTTGTTGCGCACGCCTTGGAGCATCGATTGCGAAATGACCTGAAGTTCGGTTTGGGCGCGGCTGCCGAAGGCGATGATCGAACCCGTGTTCGTCATGTCGATCTCGTCCATGCGCTTTTTGATTTCGGCGCTCGTCGGTTTGTCGGCGGCGTCCAAAGTCACCAGCTCGTTCTTGGGTTCGGGAAGAACTGCGGCGGTGATCTTTTCGACTTCGGCGAGCGTTTGCTCGGCTTGCTTGCGAATATTCTCAGACATGTTTTTTCTCCGTCACTGTGGCTTTACGCCTTCTCGCTGCAATCTGTCCCGCAGCACTTTTATTTCGATGTCGACATCGGTTCGATCTTCGATCAGCAATTTCTGGGTCTTGGCGGCAAAGTTGCCTTCAAGATCGGTCAGAAGCGCTTCGTAGTCGCGCAATGCCTCTGTATCATTATTCTTGCGATAAAGGTCGCAAAACTTGACCGTCGCGTCGCGCGCCCCCATCAGATAGACCCCAAGGAATTTGCGAGCAGAGGTGAGGTCGCGCGGGTCTTCTTCGACCGAGCGGATCAACTCGCTGGCTTCCGACACGAAAGAGCTCACGCGCAGTTCAAGAGGGCGGTTCTTGAGGGCCGCAATATGGTCGGTGATGGCAGAGAGATATTCCTCGGCTTCGTCCACGACGCGGGCGACGCGGTCCTGTTGAAAGCTGTCGATCCCCTCGATCCGTTTATCCGAAAGAGGGTCGATTCCAAAAGCGACGCTATGAAGGGCCGTCGTGATCACCCCGAAAAGAACGCCGCCCAAAAGGTCGCCGCTTTTGGCGATGGCGGCCAAGGCGATTCCGATCCCTGCCAGAAGCGAGGCTGCGATTTTGCGCGGAAAGGCGGGGCGTCGCGCAATCTTGCGCTCGTTGAAGGCCGCTTCGGCCCGAAGACCGTCGCGCAAGAGCCAAGCAGAAAGCGCAAGGAGTGCGGCGGCGATCAGAGCCAGAGCAAGGCCCGATGCACCCGATCCGAAGGATGTGAAAGCGATGACCACGGCGGGAACGAACATGACGTTCGCGCGTCCCCCCGCAGGATCGACCCTGCGACGGTCGCGTTTTTCTTGACGTCGCTGCGCTTTGTCCGTGCCGTTTTGGGGAACGGGCGAGTATTTTCCTCCGAAACGCTCTGCCATCAGAGCGCCCCGAGCCAGCCGGAGGTGACCCCGAACATCACGACAACAAGGATCGCGAAAGCGATATTGCGAATACTCGAAGGCATGAAGTCCCCCTTGATACTGTGGAATGTGGTTGCGAGTTCCCGTCCGGCTTTTGCGAGGCCCGCGATTGCAAAGCCGAGCAATGCGATAATCAGGAGCAAAAGTAAAAGCCGTGACATATCGTTCCTCGTTTGGCGCTTTTACCTCCAGATAGGAAGGCGCAATCGAATTTACGAGGGGCGGCGCGTGTGTGCGTCGGTAGAGCCGCCCTGTCGCTGCGGGACGCGCACACGCCGCGCACCGGCAAAGAGCACGATCCCTGCACATCCCGCAAAGATTGCGGCGCAGAGCACCAAAATTTCGGACAAATTCCCAACCATACCATCGACCCCCGTCAATTCGCGTGCAGGCTGCACTATCGACTCAACCGTGGCAAGTGGAAAGGTTAGGGTTTTCGCGGTCTGCGCAAAGGTTTGCCGCCATCCTTGCCTGGCTCACCGCTCGGGCGGGCGAAAGGTTTGCGGGGCGCACCTTCGGGTTTGCCGCCGCCGGCGGGGCCGCGCGCTGTGCGTTGTGGGCGCTCCGAGGGGGCGCGGGCGGGTTTGGCGTCGCCCTTGCGGGTGCGCGAAGGTTTCGCCTTGGCTGTACCCAAGGGCTCCATCTCCGCATCGAGCCCAAGCTGGTCGCGTAACACGCGGCGGCGGATCTCCTCGACCTCGCCCGGTTTGAGATTGCCGAGCTGGAACGGTCCATAGGATACGCGGATCAGTCGGTTCACGATGGCGCCAATCCCTTCCATGGCACGGCGGATTTCGCGGTTCTTGCCCTCGCGCAGCGAGATCGTCAGCCATGCATTGGCCCCGACCTGACGGTCGAAGTTCACGATCATCGGTTGATATTGCACGCCGTCGACTTCGATGCCCTGACGCAAGAGGTCGAGGCTCGCCTCCGAGGCGGTTCCTTTGATACGGACGCGATATTTGCGCAGCCAGCCCGTGGAAGGCAGCTCCAGTTTGCGCTTCAGCTCGCCATCGTTGGTGAGAAGGAGAAGACCCTCGGAATTGAGGTCGAGGCGACCGACGCTCATCACGCGGGGCATATCTTCGGGGAGAGACCCGAAGACGGTCGGGCGGTCCTTTTCATCGCGCTCGGTCGTCACGAGGCCCGTCGGCTTGTGATAGAGCCAGAGGCGTGCAGGTTCTGCCGCCTGAAGCGGCTTGCCGTCCACGACGATCCGCTCGCTGCCCGTGATATTGAGCGCGGGAGAGGTGATGACCTTACCGTTCACGCTCACGCGGCCGTCTTCGATCATACGTTCGGCTTCCCTGCGCGAGGCGACGCCGGCGCGGGAGAGGACTTTTGCGATACGATCGCCTGTGGGAGTGTCTTTGGTCATGGGGTCTCATAGCGCCTGAGGGGATGCCCGCGCAATGGGGATAAAGGAGGGGGCGCTGCCCCCGTCTGCCAAAGGCAGACTCCCCCGGGATATTTGAAGCACAAAGGCAAGAGGGGGCAGGAGTTGAACGGAGCAGGAAAATCGCGCAGAAGGGGGCATGAAATTCACAAGTCACATGAGTGTTGCGCTGGAAGAGGCGCGAGCGGCGGCCGAGCGCGGCGAGGTGCCTGTCGGCGCCGTCGTTGTGGGTCCGAAAGGCGAGGTCGTCGCTAGGGCGGGCAACCGCACGCGCGAGTTTTGTGATCCCACCGCCCATGCCGAAGTGCTTGCGATCCGCGAGGCCTGCCGCGTTTTGGGGCAGGAGCGGCTCGGGGATCATGATCTCTATGTGACGCTCGAGCCTTGCCCGATGTGCGCAGGGGCGATTTCCTTTGCGCGGATCCGGCGGCTTTATTACGGCGCAAGCGATCCCAAGTCGGGCGGGGTCAGCGTGGGGGCGCGCGTCTTTGCGAGACCCCAGTGCCATCACGCGCCTGAAGTTTATGACGGGCTGGCCGCCGAGGATGCGGAGGCCATTTTACGCAGCTTTTTTGCCGCGCGCCGCTAAGCCCGTCCTTTTTGCGCTTTGATATGCTTGCGGGTGTGGGCTGTCGGCGTTAAACGCAGTCCCGACCAATATACGGAGAGGCCCATGTCTATCGACACGGAAACCGCCCGCCGCGTGGCAAAACTTGCCCGCATCAAGGTGGAAGAAGATGCACTGCCCGCACTGGCGCAGGAGTTCAACGCAATCCTCGGCTTTATCGAACAGCTCGAGGAAGTGAATGTGGATGGTATCGAGCCGATGACCTCGGTCACGCCGCAGCGCCTTAAGCGCCGCGTGGATGTGGTGACAGATGGGGATCAGCAGGGTGCTGTTCTCAAGAATGCGCCTGATGCGCGCGAAGGCTTCTTTGCCGTGCCGAAGGTGGTGGAATAATGACCGAGCTCAATAAACTGACCATTGCCGCCGCGCGTGATGCGCTTCGCAAAGGCGAAGTGACCTCTGTCGAGCTCACCGAAGCCTGTCTTTCGGCGATCGATGCGGCCGATGCGCTCAACGCCTATGTCCACAAAACACCCGAGATCGCGATGGAGCAGGCCAAGGCCGCCGATGCACGTCGGGGCGAGGGGGCGGGCGTCCTCAACGGTATCCCGCTCGGTATCAAGGATCTCTTTTGCACCAAGGGCGTTGCGTCCCAAGCCGCGTCGGGAATTCTCGAAGGGTTTAAGCCCGAATACGAGTCGACCGTCACCTCAAAGCTCTTCGAGAGCGGGGCGGTCATGCTCGGCAAGCTCAACATGGATGAATTCGCCATGGGCTCGTCGAACGAGAGTTCGGTTTACGGCCCTGCGGTCAACCCGTGGAAGATCGATGATCGCAATCTGACGCCTGGCGGTTCTTCGGGGGGATCGGCGGCTGCTGTCGCGGCAGATCTTTGCCTTGGGGCGACGGGCACCGACACGGGCGGTTCGATCCGTCAGCCTGCGGCCTTTACGGGAACGGTCGGGATCAAGCCGACCTATGGCCGTGTGTCGCGCTGGGGCATTATCGCCTATGCATCATCGCTCGATCAGGCGGGGCCGATGACCAAAGACGTGCGCGACTCGGCGATCATGCTGGGCGTGATGGCGGGTCACGATATGAAGGATTCGACCTCGGCCGACATCGCGGTTCCTGATTTCGAAGCCGCTTTGACCGGCGACATCAAGGGTAAGACGATCGGTATCCCGAAAGAATACCGTCTCGAGGGGCTAAACGACGAGATTTCCAGGCTCTGGGATCAGGGGGCAGAGATGCTCCGCGATGCGGGAGCCAAGGTCGTCGATATCAGCCTACCGCATACGAAATACGCGCTTCCCGCCTATTATGTGATCGCACCTGCCGAAGCTTCGTCGAACCTTGCGCGCTATGACGGCGTGCGTTTCGGCCACCGTGCCAAGCTCGGGTCGGGCGACGGGATCACCGAGATGTACGAGAAGACCCGCGCCGAAGGCTTCGGTCACGAAGTGCAGCGTCGCATCATGGTGGGCACCTATGTGCTTTCGGCAGGTTTCTACGATGCCTATTACAACCGCGCCCGCAAGGTCCGCACGCTGATCAAACGCGACTTTGAAGAGGCCTTTGCTGCGGGTGTGGACGCGATCCTTGCCCCCGCAACGCCTTCGCCGGCCTTCGGGATCGGTGAGGTCTCGGATGCAAATCCCGTCGAGATGTATCTTAATGACGTCTTTACCGTTACGCTGAACCTTGCCGGCCTGCCTGGTGTGGCAGTTCCGACGGGGCTTGCCTCGAACGGGCTTCCGCTCGGGCTTCAGCTGATCGGGCGTCCTTGGGAAGAGGCCGATTTGCTGAATATCGCCTATTCGCTCGAACGGTCTGCAGGCTTCGTAGCCAAGCCGTCAAAGTGGTGGTAAGAGCGCCGAAACTGGTTGAGATGGGCAGGTCCTGATCGTGAAAACGTTACTTGGTGTTGGTCTTACGCTTTTTGCACTTGCTGCATGTAGTTCCTCTGTCCCCGACAGCGGCGCTGGCGTCGGGTTCAATGATTACAGCCAATACGAGATCGAGCGCGCGCAGCGTGAAGCGGCGCTGAACGGGACCACGCCGCTTGCGGCGGGCACCCTGAGCGCACCTGCTGCAGTCGCCACGACAGAGTTGCAGGCGGTCGGGATCGGCTCCCGTATCGATGCGGTCGAGGCCGCAGCGGGGCGGACGACGGGAATCGAAGCTTCGCCCTCGAATGCCGCGCCTGCGGTCATTGGGGCTGGGATTTCCGACGAACAGGACTTTGACGCGGTCGCGTCGCGCGAAACGATCGAATCCGATGCGGCGCGTCTTGCAGAGAATGCGGCGCAATATCAGGTTGTCGGCCAGACCGCTGTTCCCGAGCGTGACGGGCGCGAAGGTCCGAATATCGTGGAATACGCTCTCAACGCGCCGAACTCCAAGGGGCAGGAATGGTATTCCCGCTTCAAATTCGCAAGCCAAAGCCGATATCAGCGCAATTGCGCATCCTATGTCTCGGCAGATGCAGCGCAGCGTGATTTTCTGGCGCGTGGCGGCCCGGAGCGGGACTCGCGCGGGCTTGACCCCGATGGCGACGGTTTTGCTTGTGCATGGGACCCTGCGCCCTTCAAGCTGGCGGCCAAGGCAGCCGCGTCCGGCAACTGATCGCCTCGGGACCCAGATCCCCGAATTTCGGGCCGCGCCGCGACGGGGCCCGACCTGATCTTGTCGTTATCCATTACACCGCAATGGCGGACTGTGCCGCGGCCGAGCGTGTCTTGTGCTCGCCTGAGACAGAGGTCTCGGCGCATTATCTGATCTCGCCACACGGTGAGGTGATCCCCCTTGTGGAGGAGACAGACCGCGCTTGGCACGCAGGGGCTGGCCGCTGGGGGGGCGTCACGGATGTGAACAGCCGCTCGATCGGTATCGAGCTGTCCAACACGGGATACGCCCCGTTTTCGGCCCAGCTGATGAACGCGTTCGAGGAGCTGCTTGGGCAGATCATGCACCGATGGTCCATCCCGCCCGAGCGCGTGATCGCGCATTCCGATTGTGCACCAGGTCGCAAGATCGATCCCGGCTTTCGTTTCGATTGGCACAGACTTGCGCGCTCCGGTCTTTCGATCTGGCCTCAGGCCGGAATGGCGAGTGCCAAAGACGTTGCGCAAGCGGTTGATGCCGCGCTTACCGTGTTCGGCTATGATCCCGCCGTGCCTTTCGAGACGCGGCTTGCAGCCTTTCGGCTGCGCTTTCGTCCGAGGATGAGCGGGCCTGTGGACGCCGTCGATCTGGCGCTTGCAGGCGATCTTGCCAAGCGGTTTCCCGTTGACCGTCAAGCGCCGAGCGCCTAAGCACGCCATCGCGCGGATGGCTGGATGACCGCGGGCTACGGCCCGAGGAAAGTCCGGGCTCCACAAAGCACGGTGCCGGATAACGTCCGGCGGGGGTAACCCTAGGGAAAGCGCCACAGAAAACAGACTACCCTGCCACGTGCAGGGAAAAGGTGAAAAGGTGGGGTAAGAGCCCACCGCGGAACTGGTAACAGAACCGGCATGGCAAGCCCCACCGGGAGCAATGCCAAATAGGAACCACGCGCGTGTGCTGATCGGCTTGCCGATATCCGCGCAGGGACGCTTGACCCCGAGTGGTTCGGGTTGGCAGCTAGAGGGCGGTTGGTAACAGCCGTTCGAGATGAATGGTCATCCAGAGAGGGCAACCTCTTGGACAAAACCCGGCTTATAGGCCGTCCGCGCATATTTCTTTGCCCATGCCGCATCGGGCAAAGAATCTTTCGAAGCTGATGCTGAATCTTGGTTCTTTGAGGTTGACTCGGCGGTGCACGCAGGTAAAAGGCGGCTTCAATTCAGTATTTCACGCGATGTGCCATGTGGCCCGCGATCAGGAGAGATGAGAAATGGCGAAGCCTACCACCATCAAAATCCGCCTGAACTCCAGCGCGGGGACCGGGCACTTCTACGTAACCAAGAAAAACGCTCGTACGATGACCGAGAAAATGACCGTTCGTAAATACGATCCGGTTGCTCGCAAGCACGTCGAGTACAAAGAAGGCAAGATCAAGTAAGGTCGCCTCTCTTTCGGGACAGTATAAAGGCCGCCTTTCGGGCGGCCTTTTGCTTTTGCTCAGTCGATGGCTTCGACACGGTGACCGCGCCAATGGATCGTCGGACTGCGCCAGGTTGAAAACCAAAGCACGGGAAAGAGTGCATCGCGAACGACCATCGCCGCCAGATCACGCGGACCCGATGGCCAGCCTGCCAGACGCGCCAAGAGCCATTCCGCACCGAACCAGAGACCGCCGAGCACGGGCAACGTCCAGAGCGGCGCAAGCCCCATCGAGACGAAAGCGCTCAGCAAAAGAAGCGGTGGAAGTGCACCTTGGAAGAGTTCCAGCACGAAGAAGATCGGAAAGCCTTCGAGCCGCAGGCGCGACCAGCGAAGCTGACGGTGCCAGACGGGATTGCGTTCGCGCTTGCCAAGCGGTTGCGCAAAGAGCTTGCGCGGGAGGCGGACACGGAACCCTTGGGCGCGCACCGCTTTGGTGGACGCGACATCTTCGGCAAGCTCTCGGCCGAGCGCGACAAGGCCCCCAGTCTGTTCCAATAGATCACGACGCCAGAACAAGGTCTTGCCTTGGGCAAAGCCGAACCCAAGGCTATCAACGGCAAGCTGCCAGCGGGCCTGATTGGTGTTGAGAAAGGCCGCTTCGACCGCTGCCCAGAAGCTCTCGGGTCTGCTGCCGACAGGAGGACCAGAAACAAGCCCGACCCCGCTCGTCCAGCAGTCCAAAAGATCGTCGAGATAGCTCGGCGGAAGCAAAAGGTTCGAATCCGTCATCACGAGCCATGGCGAGCGCGCGGCTTCGACGCCTTTGAAAAGATTGTTGAGCTTGGGATTTCCGGTAAGCGCCGTTTCTCCGATCAAGAGGCGCGCGGGACGGGCGGGATGCTGCGCCATCAGCTCTTTGATAAGTGCGACCGAAGGGTCGCTTTCGTGGGGCGCGCAAAAGATCAGTTCATATTGGGGATAGTCGAGCGCAAAGCTTGATCCGAGGGTTTCGCGTTCGATCGGATCAGCGCCGCAGACGGGTCGGATCAGCGACAAAAAGGGTTGGCCGCGCGGCGTCCGTCTCGGCGGCACGAGATATCGCCAGAGCGTCATCGCGATGGTCCCGAAGTGCAGCGCCACCAAGAGCGCGAAAAGAGTGACCGAAAGGGTGATCAACATAGTAGTGCTTTCTGAGTGAGAGCAACCGAATGGGTCCTTGATTGGGGCGCCCATTCCAAAAGTTGCAAAGTGCCGTCATGGGTTTCGACAAGAGCGGTGAGACTATCCATCCAGTCCCCGCAATTGGCATAGGTCATACCGTTGCTCTCGCGCAGGGCAGGACGGTGGAAATGACCGCAGATCACCCCGTCGTGTCCGCTTTGGTCTGCAAGCGCGAGGAGTCGGTCGGCAAGCCCGTCACCGCTGCTCAGAACCGAGTTCACGGCAGCGATGCAGGCTTGGATCAGGCTCCGCTCATGCTCGGCGCGGCCAAGGCGCCGCCTGAGCCAACCGTCGATCCGCCGCATTGTGCCGTCAAGGAGGCTGCCTGCGCGTGTCATGGCGCTCCACTTCAGTAGGCGTCCATCGCATTGATCTCCATGCAGCACGAGCATCCTCTGCCCGTCGGCAAGCACATGTGTTGTCCGTTCGCAGATGGTCCACTCGGGCACCCAGCGGCGCGCGGGGTCTGCGTTCGGGGCGTCGTGGTTGCCGTGGATATAGGCGAGTTCCACGCCTTGGGCCTGACGACGCAGAAGAAGGTCCAGAATCGAATCGTGCCGCTCGTCCCAATAGATCGTCGCACCGTGCCAAAGGTCGAAAATATCCCCAACGAGATAGATCATCTCGGCCTGTGTGCGTTCGAGAAAGGCGAGGATTTCCGATGCTCTGCATCCCCGTGCACCGAGGTGCAGATCCGAGATGAAAAGCGTCCTTATTCGTGTTTGTCCCGAAAAGTCCAAGGTCTGCATCGGTTTTCCCAAGATTGATGCGGTCTATGGGCCAAAGGATGGTTTGGATTTGTGACGCAGAGGTTGCGAAGATGTAACCGCGGGATGACGTTTAAGGGCATGGTAGAAAAACCGACCAAACGGCGCGTAAGAGCGACAAATTCCGCTGGACAGATATGCAAAAATTTCCTATCGGAAACATATGTGACGGGAGAACTGGATCACCAGTGCCGAAGGAGCAACCGCCCCGGTAAACTCTCAGGCAAATGGACCGACACATGTGTGAAGCTCTGGAGAGAGGTGCAGAATGCGCACCCGCCGAAGGGATAACGATCTCAGGCGAAGGGACAGAGGGGGCATCAATTCGCGGGCTTTGGCCCGTTTTGGTGCCGAATGTCTCCGACCTTCGGCTACGTCGGAGGCGAAATGACAGAGTTGAAGAAAACACCGCTTTTTGAGCTGCACGGCGAGCTTGGCGCACGCATGGTGCCTTTTGCGGGCTACGAGATGCCCGTCCAATATGCGCTCGGGGTGATGCAAGAGCACAATTGGACGCGCGAAAAGGCGGGGCTCTTTGATGTGAGCCACATGGGACAGCTTCTCCTTTCGCCGAAAGAGGGCAATGTCGCGGATGTGGCTCTGGCGTTGGAAACGCTGGTTCCCGTCGATATCGCGGGTCTTGGCCAAGGGCGACAGCGCTATGGCTTTTTCACCAATGACAAAGGCGGCATTCTTGACGATCTTATGATTGCCAATCGCGGTGACCATCTCTTTGTGGTGGTGAATGCCGCCTGCAAGGATGCGGACGAAGCGCATCTTCGCGCTGCGATCGGAGATCGGGTCAAGGTCGAGGTCGCGGATCGTGCGCTCCTCGCGCTTCAGGGCCCTCTGGCCGAAGAGGTGTTCAAGCGGATCGTGCCCGAAGCGGCCGAAATGCGATTCATGGATGTGATCGTCGCAGGTTCAGAGTTTGGCGAGCTTTGGATTTCTCGCTCGGGCTATACGGGCGAGGACGGCTACGAGATTTCCGTCGCGAACGATCAAGCCGCCGCTTTGACACGTGCGCTTCTTGCATTTGACGAGGTCGAGGCCATCGGGCTCGGCGCACGCGACTCGCTGCGCCTTGAGGCAGGGCTTTGTCTCTATGGGCATGACATCGATGAAGGCACCACGCCGATCGAGGCTTCGCTTCTCTGGGCGATCCAGAAGGCGCGCCGTTCGGGCGGTGCGCGCGAAGGCGGGTTCAAAGGGAGCGATGTGATCCTCGGCCAAATCGCGGATGGCGCATCCCGTGCGCGCGTCGGTCTTCTTCCCGAGGGGCGGGCACCGATGCGTGAAGGCACACCGATCTTCGACAGCGCCGAAGGCGGCGCCCAGATAGGTGTCGTGACCTCGGGCGCCTTCGGTCCGACCATCGGGCGACCGATGTCGATGGGCTATGTCGCCAAAGACTTTACGAGCAAGGGAACGACCGTCTGGGGTGAAGTGCGTGGCAAACGACTTCCTGCCGTGATCGCCGACCTTCCTTTCCGTCCATCCCAGTTTAAGAAATAGTCCAGCAGGAGATCAGCCAAATGAAATATACCGAAGAGCATGAATGGCTTCGCGTCGAAGGTGACGTGGTTGTCGTGGGCATCACCGAGCATGCCAGCGAACAGCTTGGCGACATCGTCTTCGTCGAACTGCCCGAGGAAGGCACCGCAGTCACCAAGGACGAAGAAGTCGTCGTGATCGAGTCCGTTAAGGCTGCCTCGGACATCCTTGCCCCGCTCGATGGCGAGATTGTCGAAGTGAACGATGTGCTTGCCGATAATCCGTCGCTTGTGAACGACGACCCGCTCGGTGAGGGGTGGTTCTTCAAAATGAAGATCGAAGATCTGTCGGCTCTCGACGAACTGATGGATGAAGCCGCTTACAAAGCGTTTGTCGGCTGATCGAGACCGAAACGCCGGCCAAGGTCGGCACTAGCAATTCTAGTAGTTTGCAAGGGGGGCGCTGTCCCCCCACCAGCGGAGCTTTGTAAGGAGCCTGAGTGATGCCGTTCAACGCCACTGATTACCGTCCCTATGATTTCGCCAATCGGCGTCACATCGGCCCGAGCCCGGCCGAGATGGAAGAGATGCTCAAGGTCATCGGCGTATCCAGCCTTGACGAGTTGATCGAGCGCACCGTGCCCTCGTCGATCCGCCAAGCCGAACCGCTGGACTTCGGCAAACCGAAGTCCGAAGGCGAGCTTCTTTATTTCCTCGGAAATGTGGCCAAGAAGAACAAGGTTCTCACCTCGCTCATCGGTCAGGGGTTCTATGGCACCGTCACGCCGCCCGCGATCCAACGCAATATTCTTGAAAATCCTGCTTGGTATACGGCTTATACGCCCTATCAACCCGAGATTTCCCAAGGTCGTCTCGAAGCGCTTTTGAACTATCAGACGATGATCTGTGACCTAACGGGTCTCGAGATCGCGAACGCCTCCTTGCTGGATGAGGCGACGGCTGCGGCCGAGGCTATGACGATGGCGCAGCGCGTCGCCAAATCCAAAGCGACGGCTTTCTTTGTGGATGAAAATTGCCACCCCCAGAACATCGACGTGATCCGCACGCGTGCAGAGCCGCTTGGGATCAAGGTGATTGTCGGCGCGCCCAACGAGATGAAGGCCGACGAGGTCTTTGGTGCGGTGTTCCAATATCCAGGAACCCATGGCCATGTGCGAGATTTCACCCCCGAGATCACAGCGCTACACGAGGCCAAGGCGATCGGGATCGTGATTGCAGACCCGCTCGCGCTTACCCTGCTCAAGGAACCGGGCGCGATGGGGGCCGATATTGCCGTCGGATCGACCCAGCGTTTCGGCGTGCCGCTTGGCTATGGCGGCCCGCACGCCGCCTATTTCGCTTGTAAAGATGCTTACAAACGTTCGATGCCAGGCCGTATCGTCGGTGTTTCGGTCGATAGTCACGGGCACCGCGCCCTACGTCTGGCGCTTCAGACCCGCGAGCAGCATATCCGCCGTGAAAAGGCGACCTCCAACGTTTGCACGGCTCAGGCGCTTCTTGCGGTCATGGCCTCGATGTATGCCGTGTTCCACGGGCCTGTCGGTCTCAAGGCGATCGCACAGCGCATCCACCGCAAAACCGTGCGCATGGTGCGTGGGCTTGAAGCGGCAGGCTTCAAAGTCGAACCCGAGACCTATTTCGATACGATCACGGTCGAGGTCGGCCCCCTTCAGGGCACCGTCATGAAGTCGGCGGTCGAAGAGGGGATCAACCTTCGCAAGGTCGGTACCACCAAAGTCGGGATCAGCCTTGACGAACGCACGCGCCGTTCCACGATAGAGGCCGTCTGGCGTGCCTTTGGAATCGACCGCAAGGACGAAGACCTGACGCATCGTTACATGATCCCTGAAACGCTTGTGCGGGAAAGTGATTACCTCACCCACCCGATTTTCCACATGAACCGCGCCGAAACCGAGATGATGCGCTATATGCGCCGTCTGTCGGACCGCGACCTTGCGCTTGATCGCGCGATGATCCCGCTCGGCTCGTGCACGATGAAGCTTAATGCTGCGGTCGAGATGATGCCGATCACTTGGCCCGAGTTTGCCTTTATGCACCCGTTTGTGCCTGTCGATCAGGCCGCAGGCTATCAGGAGATGATCGCCGATCTGTCGGACAAACTCTGTCAGGCGACAGGCTATGACGCGATGTCGATGCAGCCCAATTCGGGTGCTCAAGGCGAATATGCGGGGCTTCTGACCATCATGGCCTATCATCAGGCCCAAGGTGATACCGACCGCAAGATTTGCCTTATCCCCGTGTCGGCCCACGGCACCAACCCCGCTTCCGCCCAGATGTGCGGAATGGAGGTCGTCGTCGTCAAATCGGCAGAGAATGGCGATATCGATGTCGAGGATTTCCGCGCCAAGGCCGAGGCGGCAGGAGACAAACTCGCCGCTTGCATGATCACCTATCCGTCGACCCATGGTGTGTTCGAGGAAACCGTCCGCGAGGTCTGCGAGATCACCCATCAATACGGTGGACAGGTCTATATCGACGGGGCGAACCTCAATGCGATGGTCGGGCTTGCCCGTCCGGGGGATGTGGGCGGCGATGTGAGCCACCTCAACCTT
>JALRIK010000069.1 GCA_023255435.1 Marivivens sp. | reverse complement strand
CGCGCCTCAGCGCCGCCGGTGAAGGGGCTTCTACGGCCACCAACAAAGAGTCGCAAGCACAAAATGATCGAAAAACGAAAAAAAGTTCACGCCGCACCGAAGGGGCTTATTTTTATGCATTTGCAGCGAAATTCTTTGAATCCTGCACCGCCCACAACATATCGCGGGATGTCGATTTTTGGGCCATATATACATTATATATATACCACCTCTCGGACTGTGGAACGCACGCTTCGCCGATTCACTTGCTGCAACGGCAACTTCACGCGGATGTCTGGGAAGTGCTCTTTCGCAATTTGATCTTCCCTCTTATAAGCAAACTCACCCTTCGGTTTAGAATCGCAGGGCAGATAGCTTCAAAAGAGATGGGAAAACCCTAGATGGTTGGTTTTGGAGGATTGTTTTCGTCGGATATGGCGATTGACCTCGGCACGGCGAACACACTTGTTTACGTCAAGGGCAAAGGCATTATCCTCTCGGAACCGTCAGTGGTCGCCTACCACGTCAAGGATGGCGTGAAAAAGGTGCTTGCCGTTGGTGAGGATGCCAAATTGATGCTTGGCCGCACCCCCGGTTCCATCGAGGCGATCCGCCCGATGCGTGACGGTGTCATCGCCGACTTCGACGTTGCAGAAGAGATGATCAAGCATTTCATCCGCAAGGTCCACAAGCGCACGACCTTCTCGAAGCCCAAGATCATCGTCTGCGTTCCACATGGCGCAACTCCCGTTGAAAAGCGCGCGATCCGTCAGTCGGTTCTCTCGGCAGGCGCACGTCGCGCCGGTCTGATTGCAGAACCCATTGCAGCGGCCATTGGTGCGGGCATGCCGATTACCGATCCGACCGGCTCTATGGTCGTCGATATCGGTGGCGGCACCACCGAAGTTGCCGTTCTTTCGCTCGGTGACATCGTTTATGCGCGCTCGGTTCGCGTCGGTGGCGACCGTATGGACGAAGCAATTATCAACTACCTGCGTCGTCAGCATAATCTCTTGATCGGCGAATCCACCGCCGAAAGGATCAAGACCTCGATCGGCACGGCACGTATGCCTGATGACGGTCGCGGTGCATCGATGCAGATCCGCGGGCGCGACCTCCTGAACGGGGTTCCGAAAGAGACTGAAATCAACCAAGCGCAAGTTGCCGAGGCGCTTGCAGAACCTGTCCAGCAAATCTGCGAAGCCGTGATGGTTGCGCTTGAGGCAACACCGCCTGATCTTGCTGCCGATATCGTTGATCGTGGCGTGATGCTCACCGGTGGCGGCGCCCTTCTGGGTCAGCTTGATCTTGCGCTGCGCGAGCAAACTGGGCTTGCCATTTCGGTGGCCGACCAATCGCTCAACTGTGTTGCCAACGGCACCGGCAAAGCGCTCGAATACGAGAAGCAGCTTCGCCACGTGATCGACTACGACAGCTGATAGTTACGGCACCACACAAAGACAAAGGGAGAGTTCTTCCGCTTGGCACGTGATCCGCGTCAGAAAGAAGATTACCTTGGACCACTCCGTCGTCTTTTGACGGGAGTGGTTCTTCTCATTTTGCTTGCCGTCTTTGTCGTTTGGCGGGTCGATAGCCCTCGGGTCGAACGGTTCCGCGCTGCGGTTGTCGACCGTTTCGTGCCATCGCTCGATTGGATGATGGTGCCCGTGACGGGAACGATCAATCTTGTCACCGACTTTAGGTCCTATCAGCGCCTTGCCGAACAGAACCGCGATCTGCGTCGCGAACTCCAGACAATGAAAGCGTGGAAAGAGGCGGCGCTCCAACTTGAACAGGAAAACGCAAAGCTGCGTGATCTCAACAAGGTAAGTCTCGACCCCAAGCTCACCTATATCACCGGTATCGTTTTGGCAGACAGCGGTTCGCCCTTCCGTCAGTCCGTTCTTTTGAACGTCGGCGCGCGGGACGGGATCGTTGACGGATGGGCCGCAATGGATGGAATCGGCCTTGTCGGGCGGATCGCGGGCGTGGGGCAGGAAACAAGCCGCGTCATTCTCCTGTCCGACACTTCGAGCACCATTCCGATCACCATTCAGCCCTCTGGACAACTGGCTATTCTGGCGGGCGACAATACGCTTGCACCCCCCATCGAGTTTCTCGAAGACCCCGATCAGGTCCGTCCGGGGGATCGAGTGGTCTCATCGGGGGATGGCGATGTCTTTCCGCCCGATCTTCTTGTCGGGCAGGTTGTTCTTGGGTCAGATCGACGGCTGCGCGTCCGTCTGACAGCCGACTTCGAGCGTCTGGAGTTCCTGCGTGTGCTCCGCAATCAAGGACGCGAGACGATCACAGATACCGGATCGTTGATCGAGAGCAGCCAGCCGTCGTTCGAACTGATGGGGCCGAATCCAGAAACAGACGAAACACAAGCGAATTCAGATGGTTGAAGCCCCGATCATGCGAATTTGGTTGGGGGTGGCGTCATACCTCGGACTCGGGTTGGCGGTCTTGGTTTTTAGAATGCTTCCCCTTGGGACCGAACCTGTCGCCATTCCGTTTCCGGACCTATTGATCAGCATGACATTGGCATGGGTGGCACGTCGACCCGACCTTGTTCCATTTTGGGCCATCGCCGTGCTTTTCTTTGTCGCGGACCTCCTTTTGATGAGACCGCCGGGGCTCTATACAGCTGTCGTGCTTATTGCGACCGATGTTCTGCGCCGCCAAACCGACGGGATGCGCAATCTTCCGTTCGTGCTTGAATGGATGGTGATCGCCGCGACACTGGTTGCGATCACGGTCGGTTATCGCGCTGTCTTATTTGTGACCTTTACGCCGATGGCGCCCTTGGGGCTAACTCTGCTACAATTGGTGATCACAGCTGTTTTCTATCCGCTGATTGCAGGTGCCCTCCAACTCCTGCTCGGGCTCAGAAAACCTGCGCGTGGAGAAGTCGATACCCGAGGTAAGCCCCTATGAAGCGCCCCCCAAAGGATTCCGCCGAAAGCGCCACCATCATCGGCCGCCGTGCGCTCATCATCGGCGGCGCACAATTCGCCGTCGCAGGCGCATTGGCGATGCGGATGCGCTCGATGCAAATCGAACAGGCAGACCAGTATCGGCTTTTGGCGGAAGAAAACCGTATCAACATCAGACTTCTTCCCCCTGCGCGCGGGCTTATCCATGACCGCAATGGTGTCTTACTTGCGGGGAACGAGCAGAACTACCGGATCGTCATGATCCGTGAAGACGCGGGCGACGTCGAAGCGGTCATCGAAAAGCTGAGAACGCTCGTTCTTCTGGACGACGCCGATGTGGAGCGTGCGCTGGAAGAGATGAAGCGGCGCTCGGCCTTTGTGCCTGTGACACTTGCCGAACGTTTGACATGGGACGACATAGCACGCGTCACGGTCAACGCCCCTGCTCTTCCCGGTGTCGTGCCCGAAGTCGGCCTCAGCCGTATCTACCCCAGAGGCTCGGACTTTGCGCATGTGGTCGGTTATGTCGGTCCAGTGAGCGACTATGACCTGAGCCGCCTTGACGACAAAGATCCGCTTCTCCAGATCCCCAAGTTCCAGATCGGCAAGACAGGCGTCGAGAACAAGCTCGAGCGCACGCTGCGCGGATCAGCTGGCACCAAGCGGATCGAGGTGAATGCCTTGGGCCGCGTAATGCGCGAACTCGACCGCGAAGAAGGCATACCAGGTTCGGATGTGCAGCTTACGATCGACGCAGCCCTCCAAACCTATGTCGAAGCACGGCTCGACGGCGAATCCGCAGGCGCGGTGGTCATCGACCTCGAAACAGGCGATCTTCGCGCCTTGGCCTCTGCTCCGACCTTTGACCCCAACCTTTTCGTACGCGGCATCTCGGTCAAAGACTGGAACGAGTTGAACGAAAACATTTACCGACCACTGGCAGCAAAGGCCGTGCAGGGGTCCTATCCGCCCGGTTCGACATTCAAGATCGTCACGGCGCTTGCCGCAATCGAGGAAGGCGTACTTGATCCCGAGGAAACCATCTATTGCCGCGGCTACACCGAAGTTTCGGGCACGCGCTTCCACTGCTGGAAGCCTTCGGGTCATGGAAACGTCGATCTGCACGAAAGTCTCAAGCAAAGCTGCGACTGCTACTACTACGAAGTCGGCCAACGCGTAGGCATCGACAAAATCGCGGAAATGGCGCGCAAACTCGGACTCGGGGTGCGTCACGATCTTCCGCTTTCCGCAGTCTCCGAAGGACTTGCCCCCGATAAAGCATGGAAGGCGTCCGTGCGCGGCGAGGATTGGCGGATCGGTGATACGGTCAACGCATCCATCGGCCAAGGTTATGTGCTTTCGTCCCCGCTTCAGCTTGCCGTGATGACGGCACGCGTTGCGACAGGTCGGAACATCGTGCCGCGCCTGATCAAAACGATTGATGGGGTCGAGCAACCGATCGAGGGCAACGAAAGCCTTGAGTTGAACGAGAACACGTTGCGCAGGCTTCGCAGTGCGCTCGATGCCGTGAGCAACCATTCGCGCGGAACAGCCTATCGTTCGCGCATTCTGGCCTCTGAGATGCGGCTTGGCGGAAAGACAGGGACATCTCAGGTGCGCCGCATTACGGCCGAAGAGCGCGCGCGCGGTGTCACTCGCAACGAAGACCTTCCTTGGGAACGCAGGGACCACGCGCTTTTCGTCGGGTTCGCGCCCGTCGACAACCCCAGATACGCAGTGTCTGTCGTGGTAGAACACGGTGGCGGCGGTTCGACCGCAGCGGCCCCGATTGCCCGCGATATCCTGCTCCAGGCTCTCTACGAAGGGACGCCTCCACTCGAGGCCTATCCCTCCGACGTTCGAGGCCGCATCTCGGAACAACAGCAGCGGATCAAGAACCACGTCGCACCCGGTTCTATGCCGTTTGTGAACAGAGCATAGGGGCGGTAGATGAGTTATCTAGAGTATAACGCCAAATACGTGCCGACGGGCGTTCGCAAGCTGCTCTACTTCAACTGGCCCATCGTGATCCTGCTTATCGCGGTCGCATGTGCGGGCTTTTTGATGCTGTATTCGGTCGCCGGCGGCAACGTGAACCCATGGATGGAGCCCCAGCTCAAGCGGTTCGGCTTTGGCATGGTGCTCATGATGATCGTCGCTCTCGTTCCGATCTGGTTCTGGCGCAGCCTCGGCGCACTCGGCTATTTGCTTGCGCTTCTACTTCTCTTCTATGTCGAGTTCTTTGGCCACGTCGGCATGGGCGCACAGCGCTGGATCGATCTCGGCTTTATGAAGCTCCAGCCTTCCGAACTCGCCAAAATCACACTCGTTGTTTTTCTGGCGAGCTATTACGACTGGTTGCCGATCAACAAAACCTCGCATCCGATCTGGGTTGCGGTGCCCGTGATCATCATTCTTGTGCCGACCGCTCTTGTTCTCAAACAGCCCGATTTGGGAACGTCGCTTCTCTTGCTGCTCGGCGGCGGCACGGTGATGTTCGCAGCAGGCGTCCATTGGGGGTATTTCGCCACTGTGATTGGTGCGGGAGTCGGGGCCATCTATGCCGTATTCCAAAGCCGCGGCACCGAATGGCAATTGCTCAAAGACTATCAATTCGCGCGGATCGACACCTTTCTTGATCCTGCAAACGATCCTTTGGGGGCGGGCTATCACATCACGCAGGCCAAGATTGCACTCGGGTCGGGCGGCTGGACGGGGCGCGGCTTTATGCAAGGCACGCAATCGCGGCTCAACTTTCTTCCCGAAAAGCACACCGACTTTATCTTTACGACATTGTCGGAAGAGTTCGGCTTTATCGGAGCAATTACACTGCTTGCTCTCTATATGCTCATCATCGTGTTTTGCATCGTCACAGCGCTGCGCACGAAGAACCGTTTCGCATCGCTCATGACGATCGGAATTGCGATGACGTTCTTTCTGTTTTTTGCCGTGAACATGGCGATGGTGATGGGCATGGCGCCCGTTGTGGGGGTCCCGCTTCCGCTGGTAAGCTATGGTGGATCGGCGATGCTGGTTCTCTTGGTGGCCTTCGGGCTTGTTCAAAGTGCACATATCCATACCCCAAGATGATCAACGTCCTCCTGTCCGCACCTAGCTCCTATTGGGACGCATATGCTCCACTTTTGCCTGAGGCTTGCGCAAAGCTGGGGCAAAAAATCGACCTACGCCAAGATCACGCGCCCGAGGATGTCGATTACATCGTTTATGCACCGAACAGGGCGCTGACCAACTTTTCGCGGTTCACCCGCTGCAAGGCTGTCCTGAGCCTGTGGGCAGGAGTCGAGACGATCGCCCCGAACGCCACTCTGACGCAACCGCTCGCGCGGCTTGTGGACACGGGCTTGACCCAAGGCATGGTCGAATGGGTGACGGGACATGTTCTGCGCCATCATCTTGGGATGGATCGGCATATCAACAATCAAAGCCGCGCATGGACCCATATCGTGCCTCCGCTCGCGAGCGAAAGGAAGGTGACGATCCTCGGGCTCGGCGAGCTTGGAAGCGCTTGCGCAAGGTCTCTTGCGGCGCTCGGCTTTGAGGTGACGGGCTGGTCGCAAAGCCGCAAAGAGATCGTGGGCGTTCGGTGTCTCGGGGGCAGCGAGGAGCTTCCGCTCGCTCTTGGAACGGCGGAAATCCTTGTCCTTTTGCTGCCTTTGACGGCGCAGACCGAAAACCTCCTCGATCAGGAGCGGCTTGCGCTCTTGCCGCAAGGGGCAACGGTCATCAATCCGGGTCGCGGTGGATTGATCGATGACGCGGCTCTTCTTGCCGCGCTCGAAAACGGCCGTGTCGGACATGCGACTTTGGACGTTTTCCGTATCGAACCGCTCCCGCAGGACCATCCCTATTGGTCACATCCGAATGTGACTGTGACCCCACATATCGCGAGTGCGACAAGGCCGGTTACGGCGGCCGCCCATATAGCGGAAAACATCAGGCGCGGCGAAGCAGGGCTTCCGCTTCTCAATCTCGTGGACCGCGCACGCGGATATTAACGGATCCGAGGAGGCTTGGACGGGTCCATACCGGGGTTGGCCCCGGGTGTTGCGGGAACCTCGGGCTCCGGCATATCGAACCGCAAACCGACGCGAGCGGCTCTTTGGGCAAAGTCGTCGTCCGCCCCAAGGAACACAACATCGAGCGATCCCGCCTCGACTCCCGAAAAAGTCAGTGCTTCGTTCATGGCATTGGCAAGCGCGCTTTGTGCTTCGGGAAGGGCATCAAGCACCACGAGCATGAAGCCACGTGCGCCACTGTCATAGACGACGCCGACCAAAATCGCTGCTTTGGCAAGGCCCGCAGATGCAGCAAGCTTGCGGTCAATTCCGACGACCACCGCCTCGGGGAGACCCTTGGGCGCAAAAAGCTCCACAGGACGCGCTTCTGTGAAATCGGGGCGCTCCGCCAATGTACCCAGAAGCCACTCCATCGCGGTCGGGTCCACCAGAGTTTCTCCGCCCTCCACTCCGATGTTGAGCGCAAGGCCGACACCTTGCCCTGCAACCATCTGGGCGATGCCCCGCCCCGAGAGGCTCACATAAGGCGCACTGCGTTTGGCGAAATCGGCCAGACGCTCTTCGCGGTCGAAAACCAATAGAAAGGTAAGATCGGCATAGTCCACCGTCTCGGGCTTGATGTTGTCGCCTTCGGGTTCCTCTTCCAGAAGGATGAACAGCTCTGTGTCGGCCAGACGCTCGTAAAACTTCAATCGGGCCACGTCACTCTCGGGCGCGGCATTCATTTGGTGCAGGGCACTATCAAGTTCAGTTTGCATCAAGGACTTCCCTTAACTTTCGGCGCAACTCTGGCAGCAAATCAGCCTCGAACCACGGATTCTTCTTGAGCCAACCCGTATTGCGCCAAGACGGATGGGGCAAGGGAAAGGCGTTCGGCATAAAGTCGCGCCATGCGGAAACCGTATCGGTCAGGTTCGTTCGAACCCCCAGATGCCACTTTTGCGCATAGCCACCGACGAGGATTTTTAGCTCGACTTTGTCCAATTCGGGCACAAGGCGTGGATGCCACGTCCGGCGGCAAATTGCGGGCGGAGGTAGATCGGCACCCTTCACGTCATAACCGGGAAAGCAAAACGCCATGGGAACAATGGCGATTTTCGTTCGATCATAGAACTCATCCGCGTCGATCCCGAGCCAGTCCCGAAGTCTTTCCCCCGAAGGATCGGTAAAGGGGCGGCCCGATTGATGCACGCGTGCACCCGGTGCCTGACCCGCAATGAGCACCCTTGCCGTTTTCGAGGCCCAGACCACAGGCCGCGGAACATGCGCGGTTGCTGTGCCTGCAAATCGGTCGCGGCACATGCGGCATTCTTCGATTTGCCGAACGAGATCTTGCATTTTAGGCCCATTCTTGTGTTTTTCGGAGCGCAAATGGAGATGCCAAGGCGCAAAGGCGGTATCGGGACTCTCCAAACCGTTGTAGGAACCGTTCAGTTACGGTAACCGCAACCAAGCAAATATTTTGGGGAGTAAGTATGTACCGCGTCTGGAACTTTCTGACGAACTATTCACTCTTGCTCGTGATCGGCGCGATTATCGCTCTTATCTGGGCGAACGTCGACCACGCAAGCTATGAACATTTCGTCGAATTCGTCATCGTTGACGATTTTTTCATCGGCCATCTGCATGATGGACACCGCACGCTGACACTGCATTATCTGGTCAATGATGTCCTTATGGCGTTCTTCTTTGCCATCGCGGCCAAAGAAGTCTGGGAAGCCATCATCCTTGAAAACGGCTCTCTGCGCGGCAAAAAGGCGGCCACTCCGCTTGTTGCAACAGTCGGCGGCATGCTTGGTCCGATTGCGATTTACCTTGGACTTGCGGCGTTCCTCGGCTCCGACATCTATGATGCCGTCGCGCGTGGCTGGGCAATCCCGACAGCAACCGACATCGCCTTTTCCTATCTGGTGGGTCGTCTTGTGTTCGGTGCGGGTCACCCTGCGGTGCGCTTCCTTCTCCTGCTTGCCATCGCGGATGACGCAGGCGGTCTTATCATCCTTGCGATTTTTTACCCCTCGGGCGAGCTAGCGCCCGAATGGCTTCTGGTTTCGCTCGCAGCCGCGGTCGCAGTCTTTGTTCTGGCCAACTGGCTTCCGCGTTATCTTGATCGCGGTAACCAACTTCGTCCGAATTCCACTTGGGTGCGTAATAAACTCTCGTTCTGGCCCTATCTGATCGCGGCCTGCGTGAGCTGGTATGCGTTTCAGGAATCGGGCATCCACCCTGCTCTTGGTCTTTTGCCGATCGTCCCGACGATCCCGCACGCAGACCGTGCGTTCGGGATCTTCTCCGAAGCCGAAGTCTATCTCACGGATCTGCTCAACCATATCGAGCATTCTCTCAAGCATCCCGTCGAGATCGTTCTGTTCTTCTTCGGCTTGCTGAATGCTGGCGTCGCCTTCTCGGCCATTTCCGAACCGACTTGGCTGGTCCTTGCGGGTCTCTTGATCGGCAAACCCGTGGGCATCATGCTCTTTGGTGCTCTGGCCGCTCATGTGCTTAAGCTCGGCCTACCTGCAGGCATGCGCACCATCGACCTCTTTGTCGTCGGCTGTGTTGCTGCGATCGGCTTCACCGTCGCTCTCTTCGTAGCCTCGGTCGCGTTCCCTGCCGGTGCGGTGCAGGACGCCGCCAAGATGGGCGCCTTGTTCAGCTTCGGCGCGGCGATCGTATCGATCATCGCGGGCCGTGTGACAGGCGTGAAAAAGGTAGAAGACTAATATTATCGGCTCTTCCGACGTAACAGTCGGGAGAGCCTTTTATAATTTCGGTATAAAATTGCCGTATGTTCATTCATAATGAACACAAAGCTGGCGAAGATCAGCACCAAGACTGAAGTGATCCCACAGGAGCAGCATTAGGGATGCTCGAGTTCGAGAATGTGAGCAAATCTTTCTGGACGGGAAAGCAGCGCAAGGTCATCTTGGATCGCGCCTCGTTTCGCGTGGAACTCGGGAATTCGCTTGGAATCCTTGCTCCGAACGGCACCGGAAAAACGACGCTCATTAATATGATGGCGGGACTGGAAAAACCCGATGAAGGACGCATTTTCCGTGGTTGCCGAATTTCGTTTCCGCTCGGGTTCATGGGCGGGGTGGTCAACAAGCACACAGCGACCGAAAACGTGCGTTATATCGCGCGGCTCTATAGTCTTGATCCCGACTATGTCGAAGCCTTTTGCCGCTGGCTTTGTGGGATCGACGAATATTTCGACATGCCTGTCGGAACGTATTCCGCAGGTATGCGCTCGCGTTTGACCTTTGCGCTTCTGCTCGCGCTCGACTTCGACATGTATCTCATCGACGAGGGCATGCCGAGCACGATGGACGCCGAATTCAATGCCAAGGCCAGCGGCATTCTTCGGGAGCGTCTTGAAAATACAACCGTGATCATTGTGTCCCACCAAGCAGATGTGCTCGAAAAATTCGCCCGTTCTGCGGCGGTTCTGATGCACGGACAGCTCCATATGTTTGATACCTTGGAAGAGGCAAAGCAGCTCTATGACTATGAAACCCAAGGCTAACAAATTCCGTATCCGCCGCAGCTCACCGACATCGGGGAGCGCGCCGTCCACGGCTGCGCCGCAAGAACAGGCCGCCTCGCCCGCACCGCAACCCGCGCCACAGCGTCCGCTGGAGCAGCCCTCGCCTGCTTCGATGATGATGGGGCAGGTGTCGAGCGCAGCCGAGGAAAGCGCCGAAACCGATCTCAACAAAATCAAGCAAGAGGGACTCACAGGTCGCCAATTGCGGATGGCGCGGCGCGTGGCCCAGAAATACGGGCTTGCCGTCACCTCGGACTTTGATGCGGTCAGCCAATTGCGCGCACGGGGAATCGACCCCTTCGAGCGGTCTTCCATTCTCGAGCTCGTCGCACCAGGAGGAGGCAAGACACCGCCGCCAAGCAGCCCGACACAAAGTCCGGTCGTGCCCCAGCCGAACAAGGTCCAGCTGCCCCAGACCGTGCCCGTTCAGTCCAAAGCATTGACCCAAGCAGCTCCGCCACAGGGATATACACCCGAGCGCCGCGCCAGCGAAATCGGGCGCATTCAAGCCGAGATGCTCAAGCGTCGCCGTAAAAACATCGCGATGATGCTCACGCGGCTTGCTATGTTTGTTCTGTTCCCGACCGTGCTGGCCGCCTATTACTTTTTCTTCATCGCAACACCGATGTATGCCACCAAGACCGAGTTCGTGATCCAGCAGGCCCAATCCGCCTCTCCTTCGGCAAGCGGGCTTGCGGGGCTGTTTCAAGGCACGTCGATGGCGACCCAACAGGACAGCACCACGGTGCAATCCTATCTCGCCTCGCGCGCGGCCATGGTGCGGCTTGACGAAGATCATGCCTTCAAGGCCCATTTTTCCCAAGAGTCGATCGACCCGATTCAACGGCTCGACCCCGAGGCAACAAACGAAGAGGCATTCAAGCTTTACCAGAAGCACGTGAAAATCGGGTATGACCCGACCGAAGGGATCGTGCGGATGGAGGTCATTGCCGCCGATCCCGAAACCTCTCAGGAATTCTCGGAGGCGCTGGTCCGCTACGCAGAAGAGCAAGTCGACCAACTAACCGCGCGCCTGCGCGAAGATCAGATGCGCGGCGCTCAATCAAGCTATGAGGTTGCCGAGCAGCGTCGTCAGGAAGCCCTTCAAAAGCTCCGTGACGTGCAAATCGAAGCGGCAACGATCGACCCGACCGGTGAAAGCGCTGCGCTCATGTCGCGTATCACCACGCTCGAAACCCAGCTCGACAAGCTCAACATCGAGCTTCAGAGCCTTTTGTCCAACACGCGGCCGAACCAGGCCCGCGTGGACGGTGTGCGCCAACAAATCAGCCTCCTCGAAGAACAGGTCGCAACCCTGCGCAACCAGATGACCACCACGACGGGCGAGGTGTCTTCGCTGGCTGAAACAAATGCGCGCTTGCGCGAGGCTGAAGAGAATTACCAGTTCCAGATCGCAATCGTTCAACAGGCGCTCACGATGATGGAAACCGCGCGTCTGGAGGCGAACAGGCAGGCCCGCTATCTCAGCATCGGCGTGGAGCCGATCGCGCCGGACGAGGCCACCTATCCAAGAGCCTTCGAGAATACGCTAGTCGCCTTACTGCTTTTCGCAGGGCTCTACCTGATGGTCTCGCTCACTGTGGCGATTCTGAAGGAACAAGTTTCCTCCTAAGCAACAAGGGGGCCTTCGGGCCCCTTTTCCAAAGGCAGAATGCTTCTCCTAGCCCGTTGGAATATATTACTTTTTGCGGATCGGGATCGAGGCAGAAAAAAACTACGAATTGCCGACTTTTTTCGCATTCGGCTCTTGATCATACACCCCGTTCATCGTATTCAGCACCCCGCTGATGGGGCGTAGCCAAGTGGTAAGGCACCGGTTTTTGGTACCGCGCACCGTAGGTTCGAATCCTACCGCCCCAGCCAGCTAATCCCCAAAATTTCATCTCTGATGGTTTAGAGCCGAATTCTCTCGGGTTTTCCGCGGGTTATTTCCGGCATTTCAGCAAAGAGACACACTGTATCCTGCCATATGGCCGCCATTCCGCAGAAGTCTCTGTATGGCAAAGAGCACGGTGCGGTTTCTAGCGTTTACAGGGAATTAACAGGGAATTTGTCTGTTTTAGGCAAAAATACGATATTCTTGGAGCCTTTTTGCGTCTGTAACGCCGCAGATTCATTGAGAATTTCGGCGATTTCCCTGTTATCCAATTAACAGGGAACTTAAATGTCGGGATCAGGGTAAATTGTTTTTAATAACAGGGAAGCAGATCAACAAATCAGGGACAATCAGGCTCGGCTAAATCTGATACCGTTTTTGCTGATCCGACCACCCCACCGGGATCCGGGAGCGCGTGAGTTTCTCAAGCGAAAGGTCAACGGGCTGACGCCCGTCTAGAATTGCGGTTTTGATCTCTGGTGACAGGAACGCCAACACAATTCGTTTGCGGATAAAACTCTCACTACAGTTCTGCTGGCCTGCGATTTCAGATAGCGAAAGTCCGGCCTTCAATTGATCAACCCAAACCTCAGCTTTTGAAAGTGCTGTCAGCAAAGTCCGATCGTGCTTTGACTGGAATTCCCCAGAAAAAAGCTTTGCCTCAACACCGCGCTTTTTTATTGTGAGGGAAACTCGGAAGGACTTGATGTGAGCAGAGAGCCGAGAGGGTTCAATACCAAATGCGGCACTCAGGCTGCAGGATGATAACTGTACATCCAAATGGCCTTGATAGATTACTGCCATTTCCAAAAGTACCGCGATAATTTGGCCTCCCCGGCTATTGAGGTCTGATAGAAGTGACGAAGCCTTTTCCTGCATGAGACGAGCTTCTTCTGAAGTCGGTGACTCAATAAGGTTCAAGCTCTCAGCCGACGATTGGATGTGACGCGCAATGACAGACGCAATGGTCTGTTCCAACTGCTCTGCGTTAAGCCTCCAAGCAGATGGGTCTTTACCCCCTGAGATGAGCCGGTTTGAGACGTAGTACCTGTGGTATGTCCCTTTGCTCTTCGTGTGGCTGGGTGTAAGCCTATCTCCTGTCTCATCGAAGAGCCTGCCCTTCAGGATACGATGTGTGGGAAGTGTAGAGGCATTAAGGTGTTGTCCTCGTCCTCGCGCCTTTGCACTGACCTCCTGCAGTTTGTTTTGGACCTCCTCCCAAATCGCAACCGTGACGATGGCCTCATGCTGGCCTGGATAGGTTTTGTCTTTATGTCGGATGTCTCCTTTGTAGATCGGATTGGTCAGCATGTGGTGGATCTGTCCGCGAGACAGTGGCGCTCCTCCTGTAGGCCGCCCCGTCTTATCTTGCCTCTGCTTTGATCGTATTCCATGGCTCTTGGCCTGCTCTTCTACCAGCCTGAGGTTGCCGTGGGTCGAGTAGAGATCAAAGAGCGTTCGAACGTCTTTGGCTTCGGCCTCATTGATGACCAAGCTACGGATTAATTTGTCTGGATGAGGGTCATACCCCAAGGGTGCAAGCCCACCCATCCAGAGGCCCTTCTTCTTGGAGGCGGCGATCTTGTCTCGAATACGCTCCGCAGTGACCTCGCGCTCGAACTGCGCAAAAGACAGGAGAACGTTCAGGGTCAACCGGCCCATGGATGTAGACGTATTGAAAGCCTGGGTCACTGACACGAAAGAGCACCCCCGCTGTTCGAGGCGCTCTACAAGGCGCGCGAAGTCCGCAAGTGAGCGTGTTAGACGGTCGATCTTATAGATGACGACCATATCAATCAGACCGGTATCAATGTCACTCAGGAGCCGCTGTAACCCAGGGCGCTCCATGGTGCCACCAGAAATACCACCATCATCATACCGCTGGCTGAGGAGCTTCCATCCTTCGTGCTTTTGAGACGCGATGTAAGAGGCACAGGCATCGTATTGAGCATCAAGTGAGTTGAACTCCTGCTCGAGCCCTTCCTCGGAGGATTTGCGCGTGTAGATCGCGCATCGGGTCTTTGATTTCCCCTCACTCATCTAGAGACCGAAGAACCGAGGGCCAGACCAGCGGGTACCGGTTATGGCGCGTGCTATGGCAGACAATGAGCGATGGGGTTGACCTTGCCAAACAAACCCCGCCTCCG
>JALRIK010000068.1 GCA_023255435.1 Marivivens sp. | reverse complement strand
GCAAGCGCACGGGCCAAGGCCACGCGCTGCTGCTCGCCGCCCGAAAGCTGGTGCGGATAGCTATCGATATGGCGGCTCATGTTGACTTTGGCCAAGAGCTCTTCGACGCGCGCACGGTTCTCTGCTTTGTCCCCTTTGAGGCCAAAGGCGACATTGCCTGCAACGCTCAGATGGGGAAACAGGGCAAAGTCCTGAAACATAAGCCCGATCGCGCGCCCCTCGGGGGGAATACGGAAGCGGGTGTCACAGACCAGAGCGCCGTCGACGTAAATCTCGCCGCTGTCCTGCATCTCGACGCCCGCAATGATCCGTAGGGTCGTGGATTTACCGCATCCCGATGGCCCCAAAAGACAAGTGACCTGTCCCGGCATGACCGATAAAGAAACATTGTCCACAACGGCTTGACCGTCGAAACGGCGGACAATGTTCCTGATTTCAAGGCGCGGTATTTGCGTCACGACGTATTTCCGACCAAACCTATCGGGTTTCTTTTAAAGTGTCCTAACAGGCTGGTCGGACGACGGCAAGCCTGTCGGCCTACATGGTCGTATTCGTCGCGCCCCCATCGAGAAGGATGTTCTGCCCCACGATAAAGCCCGCATGTTGCGAGCAAAGGAACGCACAGGTCGCGCCGAATTCATCCGAGGTACCGTAACGCCCAGCGGGGATCGATGCGAGACGCTGCTTTTGCACGTCTTCAACGGGGATGCCTTGGGTTTTGGCGGCTGCGCCGTCGAGATTGACCATACGGTCGGTCGCGTGGATGCCCGGCTGAAGGTTGTTGATCGTCACGCCCTTGCTAGCCACTTGGCGCGAAACCCCCGCCACATAGCCCGTAAGGCCCGCACGCGACGAATTCGAAAGCCCGAGTGCAGGGATCGGCGATTTGACCGAAACAGAGGTAATATTGACCACGCGGCCCCACCCTTTTTCGATCATGTGCGGCACGAGCGCTTTGATAAGCGCAATCGGGGTTAACATGTTCGCATCAAGTGCCTTGATGAAGTCTTCGCGGTCCCAATCTGTCCAGTTCCCCGGAGGCGGGCCACCTGCGTTGGTCACAAGAATATCGACATTCGAGGCGGCATCAATGACGGCGGCTTGACCTTCGAGGGTGGTCACGTCGGTTGCAATGGTCACAACATCGACGCCGAACTCCTTTCGGATGGCCTCTGCGCTGGCTTCAAGCGCTTCGGAGCCCCGTGCATTCATCACAAGGTCGACGCCCGCAGCCGCAAGAGCACGCGCGCAGCCAAGCCCGAGCCCCTTGGACGAAGCACAGACCAAGGCCCGCTTTCCTTTGATTCCCAAATCCATGCGGATTTCTCCCTTTTGCTAATCGCTTTTCACTTGGCCGATGTCGTCTTAAATGACATTGACCAAAGCATTGCCTCCAATTGTGGGGTGCCTTGCAGAATTGTCCAGCCGATAGACCATTAAATGTCATACCACGAAGACCAACCCGACGTTCAAAAGCTTCCTGTTTATCCGTCGGGTCATTTCATCTGTGAAAATGGTGTCGCCGAAGGCGATGGCATCAGTTTTGCCGACGAATTGGTCATGGATGACATCTACGAGATGCGCACCGATGCGCAAAAGCAGCGCCTTGCCGTGCGTCCCGCGCTTGACGACCGGTCCTTTGTGATCGCGCAGTCAAGCGAGACGGGCACGGTCGGCAACGCTGTTTATGTGGACAGCTGCGTGACCTTCATGGCCCCCGACAGCTCTACCTTCGAAGCAGTTATACTTGTCGAGGTCGAGGACGGCGGGGTCGTCGAAGTCTATTTCATGCCTTTCGCCGCGCTCGAGCCGAAAACGGGGTATCGGCTTGTCGGTATCGACCGCCACACGGCCACGACGCGGCTTGCCGAAGTGGCGTGTATGTCCTTTGCGCGCGGAACGCATATCACTATGGCTTCGGGGGCTCAGGTCAAGGTCGAGGACCTCAAGGTCGGTGATCGGGTCCTGACCCGTGACGAAGGCCCCCGCCCCATCCGCTGGATCGGCACCAATACCATCCGCGCCGTCGGAGACTTTGCGCCTGTAGTGATCCGCAAAGGAGCGCTGAGCAATGAACATGACCTTTGGCTCAGCCCTGAGCACAGGATCTTTGTCTACCAGCGCGAAGACAACCTCGGCGTGGGCCGCTCGGAGGTGCTGATCAAGGTCCGGCATCTGATCAACGGCGAGACGGTTGTCCAGAAAGACGGCGGTTTTGTCGATTATTTCCAGCTTCTCTTCGATGAGCACCAGATCATCTATGCAGAGGGGATCGCAACCGAAACGCTCTTTGTCGATCCGCGCACACGCGGTGTTCTTCCCGAAGAACTCAGCCGCGAACTAAGCGGCAATCGCGGGAGCCAATTGCGCCCAGCCCATCTCGACTATGAGGTGCAAGAGACCCTGATTTCTCGTCCCGATGCGGCCGAACTTTTGCGCAGAGCCTCGCGGAGTTGAGGCCGTTTGAAAAAGCACACAAAAATTCAATTTCAACCCTAAGGAAAATGCGCCTCTCGCCGTTGAACTAGCTGACAAGTTCAAGAGGACGCAAATGCTCGACGCAGGTAATACACAAACTTATTCAGTCGATATTGATAAACGGATCGAATTTCTCGGTCTGACCGAAAAGGATTTTGCCTTTCTACGGGCCAACCGTGGTCTTTCGATGAGCGTACTTCAAGATGTGCTCGTGCGCTTTCGCGACAGCTTGCTGGCCATTCCGAAGTTGAAAAACAATTTTGCCAACACGTCGCTCGGAAACCTAGACGACTCGCTTCTGACCCATTTCAAATATCTGGTCGAAGGCGATCTCGGCGAAGCCTACAAAGCGTCGGTCACGCGCGTGGGCAAAGTGCACGCGAACATGAGCCTCGAACCCGTGTGGCAAGTCAATGCAAGCGGGATTCTTCTTGCAGACCTTAACCGCTCTATCCTGCGCAAGGCGGGTATCCTGCGCCGAAGACGCGCCGTCAAACTTACGGGGATACTCACACGGTTGATCATGATGGATCTCGAGATCGCTTTGTCGATCACCGAGGAGATGCTCAAAGAGCGCGCGAATACGCGGAAACTGCGCATGGCCCAGAATTTCCGAACGAATGTCTCAAATACGGTCGAGACCCTTGCCGCGACCTCGGTGCAAACTTCGGACAGCATCCGCACCGCTTCGACCGCCGCCGAACAGCTTTCGACCTCTATCACTGCCATTCGGGACCAGATGAACGACGCAACGACCAAGACGCGCTCTGCGGCCTCTCTTGCAAGTGTCTCGAATACCCAAGTGACGGAACTGGCAAACAAGGTATCTGACATCTCTGATGCTGTCCGCATGATTTCCGAAATCGCCAACAAGACCAATCTCTTGGCGCTCAATGCTTCGATTGAAGCTGCGCGCGCCGGTCAGGTCGGGCGCGGCTTCAGCGTTGTGGCGGGAGAGGTCAAGAACCTTGCCGCACAGACAACGCATGTGACCGAGAACATCAACAACCACATCGCCGCCATTCGCGATGCGACCGAGCGCACGGTCCACAATGTGACGACCATTTCGAAGGAATGCGATCAGGTGGACAGCATCGCCCATTCCGTTCGCTCGGCACTCGACGAACAGGCAAGCGCAACGCGCGATATCACTTTGAGCGTGGGGCAAGCGCGAACGGGGTCCGAAACTTCGGTCCAGCAAAGCCGCAGCCTGCAAGAAACGACCGAAGATTTCTTTACCACGTTGGGCTAGAAAACCCTTGAACAAGAAAAAGGGCCGAAGGTGACTTCGGCCCTTTTGATTTCTTGCCAGAGGGCCCTTGCGGGACTATACGCGCGGCCATGTTAGACACCGCTTCAAACCGCCCCGACCTCCCTGCCGAAATCGCCCGCCGCCGGACTTTTGCGATCATCTCGCACCCCGACGCCGGCAAGACGACTCTGACGGAAAAGTTCCTCCTTTTCGGGGGCGCTATTCAGATGGCTGGACAGGTCCGCGCAAAGGGTGAAGCGCGCCGAACGCGTTCCGACTTTATGCAGATGGAAAAGGACCGCGGGATCTCGGTTTCGGCCTCGGCCATGTCCTTTGATTTCGGCAAATTCCGCTTCAACCTTGTTGATACGCCCGGTCACTCGGACTTTTCCGAGGACACCTATCGCACGCTGACGGCGGTGGACGCGGCTGTCATGGTGATTGACGGGGCAAAGGGTGTGGAAAGCCAGACCCAGAAGCTGTTTGAGGTGTGCCGTCTGCGCGATCTTCCGATCCTGACCTTCTGTAACAAGATGGACCGCGAAAGCCGCGATACGTTTGAGATTATCGACGAGATTCAGGAAAACCTTGCCATCGACGTGACCCCCGCCTCTTGGCCCATCGGCGTCGGCCGCGAGTTTCTGGGATGCTACGACCTTCTTCGCAACCGTCTTGAGCTGATGGACCGCGCGGACCGGAACCGCGTCGCCGAAAGCATCAAGATCGAAGGACTGGATGATCCCAAGCTCAAAGAGCACGTGCCTGCGCATCTCCTCGAGAAGTTCTTTGAAGAGATCGAAATGGCGCGCGAGCTGCTGCCTGCGCTCGATCACAAGGCCGTTCTTGAGGGCACGATGACCCCGATCTGGTTCGGATCGGCCATCAACTCTTTCGGCGTCAAAGAGCTTATGGAAGGCATCGGAACCTATGGCCCCGAACCCCAGCCCCAAAGCGCCGATCCCCGCGCCATTGCACCGGAAGAGACCAAAGTCACAGGCTTTGTGTTCAAGGTTCAGGCGAACATGGACCCCAAGCACCGCGACCGCGTGGCCTTTGTCCGTCTGGCTTCAGGTCACTTCCAGCGCGGAATGAAGCTCACCCATGTGCGGTCGAAAAAGCCGATGGCGATCTCGAACCCTGTGCTCTTCCTCGCGTCCGACCGCGAATTGGCAGAAGAGGCTTGGGCCGGTGATATCATCGGCATTCCCAACCACGGCCAGCTTCGCATCGGTGATACCTTGACCGAGGGCGAGAACCTTAAGGTCACGGGCATTCCGTCCTTTGCGCCCGAACTCCTCCAGAATTGCCGTGCAGGCGATCCTATGAAGGCCAAGCACCTTGAAAAGGCGCTCATGCAATTCGCCGAAGAAGGCGCGGCCAAGGTGTTCAAACCTGCCTTCGGGTCAGGTTTTATCGTAGGCGTCGTCGGACAGCTTCAGTTCGAAGTGCTCGCAAGCCGGATCGAGCTTGAATACGGGCTTCCTGTGCGGTTCGAGCCGTCCCAGTTCACCTCGGCCCGCTGGGTCTCTGGCGAAAAAGCGGCAGTCGAGAAATTCATTGCCGCCAACAAACAACACATCAGCCATGACAATGACGGCGATGTCGTCTTCCTCACCCGTCTCCAGTGGGACATCGACCGCGTGATCCGCGACTATCCCGATGTCAAACTGACGGCGACCAAGGAAATGATGGTCTAGAACGGGGGCGGCGCAAGCTGCCCTTTTTCTTTGACCCTTTGCACGCCCTGCCCCTTCGCCTATTGATTAAGCACCAAAAGCGGGAGCGTGACTTGGCCGATATCGACAAGACATTCAACGAAGGCCTTTGGCCACTCGTCCAGATCTGGCGCAAGCGGCGGGTTCCGATCAATATCGCACCCGAAGACGGGTTTCCCGATATCGACGTGGATTTCGGCCCTATGGCGCGCCGCACGATCCTTGCGCAAACCGAACTCAACACGACGAGCGACTCGGGCCTTGTGCGCCGTGCATCGGAAATGATCCCCAAGTTTGTCGGCAAATCCTATCTTTCGTTCTTCAACTCGCTCCTGATCATGATCCTGCGCAAACGCGACTGGCCCGCGCACGCGCCCGCGCTCTTCAACCGTCTTTGGCGCGAACAGGGCGAGTTCTTGTGTGACGAGCTGAACCCGCGTTGGCTCATTTCCTCGATCATCACCTTTGCCGATCATGGCGATACAGAAATGGACCGCAAAGTCGGGCAAACGCTCAACGTCATGTTTTCCATGATGAAACTCTATGAAAGTGAACGGCTTTATTCGGGTTACGATCCGTCCCAGCCCTTTCCTTTGACCCAGCGGCGCAATGCGCCTTTGCCCCTGACAATGCCGCATTTTTCGCTTCTGGAAGGGGATCTCGAAGTCAACCTCATCGCCCCAATCATGGAGGACGCACGCATGGCGCCGACCGCCGGACCGCTCGCCATCCATCTGCTTCGGGTGCTCAACCTTGACGGTCGCAACATGTTCCGAAGACTTGCCGTGATGCGACAAGAAGCAGAGAGCGAACAAAAAAAGGGCTAAACCCCTCTCAGATTGACGTTTTGTCAAGATAGGGCTATGTGGACACATCCCTGCATAGGGATTCCGCCGAGGGGCGCCCTGACTATTGCGCTCCATAACTCAAAGGCACGCGGACCGCCCGTGCCCAAGCTTGGACGCTAATGACCACATTCTCAGAACTGAACCTCGATCCGAAGGTTCTCAAGGCCATCTCTGAAGCCGGCTACGAGACCCCCACCCCCATTCAGGCAGGCGCCATTCCCGCCGCCCTTACCGGCCAGGACGTGCTTGGTATCGCCCAAACGGGCACAGGGAAGACCGCGAGCTTTACGCTCCCGATGATCCATCTCCTTGGCCGTGGCCGTGCGCGGGCGCGAATGCCACGCAGCTTGGTGCTCTGCCCAACGCGCGAGCTTGCTGCTCAGGTGGCCGAGAACTTCGACATCTATGCCAAACATACCAAACTGACCAAGGCTCTCTTGATCGGTGGTGTTTCGTTCAAGGATCAGGACGCCCTGATCGATCGCGGTGTCGATGTGCTTATCGCCACCCCCGGACGCCTTCTCGACCATTTCGAACGCGGCAAGCTGTTGCTCACGGGCGTTCAGATCATGGTCGTCGACGAGGCCGACCGTATGCTCGACATGGGTTTCATCCCCGACATCGAACGCATCTTCAACCTGACGCCCTTTACCCGTCAGACACTGTTCTTCTCGGCCACCATGGCCCCCGAGATCGAGCGCATCACCAACACGTTCCTCTCGAACCCCGCCAAGGTCGAGGTTGCCCGCGCAGCAACGACTTCGGAAAACATCACCCAAGGCGTGGTGATGTTCAAAGCCTCGCGCCGCGATCGCGAAGGCAGTGAAAAGCGCAAACTCCTGCGTGCGCTGATCGACAAGGAGGGTGATGCTTGCACCAACGCGATCATCTTCTGCAATCGCAAGGCAGACGTCGATATCACCGCAAAATCGCTTCGCAAATACGGCTATAACGCCGAAGCGATCCACGGCGATCTTGAGCAATCGCACCGTATGAAGACACTCGAAGGCTTCCGCAACGGCGACGTGCGTTTCCTTTGCGCCTCGGATGTGGCGGCCCGCGGGCTCGATATCCCTGCGGTCAGCCATGTGTTCAACTTTGACGTGCCCAGCCATGCCGAGGACTATGTCCACCGCATCGGCCGCACGGGTCGCGCAGGCCGCAAGGGTGCTGCGATCATGATCTGTTCCCCGCGTGACGAAAAGTATTTCGACGCTGTGGAAAAGCTGGTCCAGATTGAAATTCCGCGTCTGGAAAACCCTGTTCCGACCGAAGCGGCCGATCCGCGCGAAGAGGAAGGGGACGACAAGCGTCGTTCGCGGTCCCGCCGTGGCAAGCGCGGAGAGGACAAGCGCAGCGATGCGCCCCACGCCGCCAACACCAACGACGTGCAAGAGGTTGAAGCCAAAGAAGAGCGCCAACCCCGCCACGAGCATAAGCGCGAAGACCGTCACGAGCACAAGCGAGAAGACCGCCGCGAAGAGCGCAACCACGACCGCAATGAACGCGGCAACCGTGGCAATCCGCGTCGCAACGCCCGCGAGGACAGCTTTATCGGAATGGGCGATGATGTACCTGAGTTCATCCGACTGAGCTTTGCGGAGCGCCAAGCCAGCTAAGCGCCCCACAGAATGAAAAAGGCCCGCTCAATCGGCGGGCCTTTTGCTTTTGGGGTGCTTTGATTAGCTCAAACGGCTGATCACGACCATAACTTCGGGCTTTTTGCCAATCTCGGATTGCGCGACACGGCGCGCCACCTGAGACAGCTCTTTCTCGAGCTTGTCGTCGTCGGTCAGGATCTTGTCGTCGGCGCGCATGAGGAACTGGTTCAGCTCGCCCTCGAGCACTTCGACCAGAGCGGCGTTGTTGCGCCCCGTTTCAGGCAGACCCTGAATTTCGCACCACGGTTCGCCCAAGGGCTCGTCGTTTTCGTCCATGATAAGCGTGACGACCACAAGCCCGTTGAGAGCCATGCGGATACGGTCGCGAACGATCCCGTCAAGTGCTCCGATCTGGACCGAACCGTCAAGATAGGTGCGCCCCGTTTCAACATATTCGGCCACATGGGGGTAATTGCTCGTCAGGTCGATCATCATGCCGTTCACAGCAACGATAGAGCCGATCCCCTTGGCCTCTCCCAGTTTGGCATGTTCGCGCAAATGACGATGTTCGCCGTGCATGGGCACAAGCATCTTGGGCTTGACGATGTCGTGCATCTTTTCAAGATCGGGACGGTTCGCATGGCCCGAGACGTGATAGAGTCCGCCGCGATCGTCGATCACGTCAACGCCCTTTTCCGAGAGCTGGTTCATGATACGGATCACGCCCCGTTCGTTTCCGGGAATAGTCTTGGACGAAAAGAGGAAAGTGTCCCCCTCTTTCAGGGTCAGACCCATATATTTACCATTGGCAAGCTGGGCCGAAGCGGCGCGGCGTTCGCCTTGGGACCCTGTCACCAGAAGCAACAGGTTCTGGCGCGGCACGTCGACAGCATCTTCCGCAAGGATCGTCTTGGGGAAGCCGTCGAGCACACCCGTTTCAAGCCCCGCTTCGACCATGCGGCGCATCGCGCGGCCCAAAAGACAGACGCTTCGTCCTGCCTTTTCCGCCGCTGTCGCAATGGTTTTCAAACGCGCGATGTTGGAAGCGAATGTCGTCGCGACCACCATTCCCGTGGCATTCTTGAGCAGCTCTTCAATCGGTTCGGCAAGTGTCGCTTCGGAACGCCCCGGAGCAGGAGAAAAGACGTTGGTCGAGTCGCACATCAAAGCGCGCACGCCGTCCTTTGCGGCCTCGGCCCAAAGCGCCTGGTCAAAGGGATCACCCACAACAGGCGTGTGGTCGATCTTGAAGTCACCCGAATGGATCACACGTCCCGCAGGCGTATCGATCACAAGCCCCGCGCTTTCGGGGATCGAATGGGACACAGGGATAAAGCCGACTTTGAACGGGCCGAAAGTCGACATATGCGGCCAAGCGGCAACCGTATGCACGGTGCCGTCAGGAAGGCCCACATCGGCCATCTTGAGACGCGCGATATGGGCGGTGAACTCGCGGGCATAGACAGGCGCGCCGAGACGCTCCCAAAGATGCCCGACGCCGCCCACGTGGTCTTCGTGTGCGTGAGTGATCAGGATTGCCTCGATACGGTCCTTGCGCGCTTCGAGCCAAGCCACATCGGGCATGATCAGATCGACACCCGGAGATGTGTCCATATCAGGGAAGGTCACGCCAAGATCGACAACGATCAGACGTTCTTTGTCGGGTTCGCCGTAGCCGTAGACATAGGCGTTCATCCCGATTTCTCCGGCGCCGCCGAGCGGCAAGTAAATCAGGCGGTTGGTGCTTTTCGCACTGCTCATGTAGTTTCCTTATTAAAGTCATGGATGACGGTCAGCCCGTGCATCGTGAGGTCGTCTTCTATTGCGTCGAACAAATTTTCGGCCTGTTCGAACAGGCGGGCGAGCCCGCCGGTGCCAATAATCTTCATGGGCTTTGCATATTCTGCTCGGATGCGCGCGCAAATCTCGCGCACGACGCCGACATAGCCCCAGTAAACGCCTGACTGCATGCAGGCGACGGTGTTGGTGCCGATCACCCCCGAGGGGCGACTGATATCGACATGAGGTAGAGCCGCTGCTGCATGGTGCAAGGCCTCAAGGCTGAGGTTTACCCCCGGCGCGATAACTCCGCCGACATAGGCGCCATCCTCGGCCACAACGTCAAAGGTCGTCGCTGTGCCGAAGTCGACAACGATGAGATTGCCGCCGTGACGGTCAAACGCCCCTGCCGAATTGACGAGACGGTCGGGACCGACCGTGGTGCCCGCATCGACGCGCGGCGGCATCGGAAGCGCGCATTCAGGTTTCCCCACGACAAGGGGGCGGCAATTGAAATAGCGATCGGCCAGAACCCGAAGGTTGAACACAACGCGCGGAACGGTTGATGAAATAATCACTTCGTCGATTTCGACATCCACCTTGCGATGCTGCATCAAAGTCGCAAGCCAGACGTAATACTGATCCGCCGTCCGCTGCCATTCGGTCGAGGTGCGCCACGTTGCGAGGAACTCGGTCCCGTCCCAGATCGAGAAAACGGTATTTGTATTTCCGCAATCAATGGCCAGAAGCATGGACCACTCCCTCGTTAGAAATAGACATCGGCAGCTGTGACGGTGACATGTCCTCTCCCCGTCAATAGGACCAGATTGCCCTCGATGTCGATGGTTTCGAAGATGCCCGAGATGTTTTCCTTGGGCAGACGCGCCGTAATCACCTCACCCAATTTGATCGCGTGGCGGAGCCAGTCTTCCCTTATGCGCTCGAACCCGAAGTAGCGCAGCTTGTCTTCCTGCGTGGCATAGGTATCGGCAAGAACCGTGAGGAACTCTTGCTGCGGGATGATTTGTCCGATGGCCTCGGCGAGAGAGACAGGTCCGAAATCGGCATCGGGCGCGCGGGGCGGTGTATGGGCAAGGTTCACGCCAATACCGAGCGAAAGCCATTCAAGCCGCTCTGCGGTGCCGCTGCTTTCCAGAAGGATCCCTGCGATCTTGCGACCGTCCAAGAGCACGTCATTCGGCCATTTGAGCCCGAGCCGCGTTCGATCCACATAAAACGCGAGCGCTTCATAGAGCGCCAGCGCAGCGAGGAAGGACCGCTTCGCCCCATCAGCTGGCGTGGCTGCAGGCTTGAAGATCAGCGTCGCGGCAAGGTTGCCAACGGGATCGGCCCAAGGGCGACCGCGCCGCCCGCGCCCGTTGGTTTGACGCAGTGCCAATATCCATGTGGGAGAACGGACAAAAGCCGCGCGTCGCGCGGCTTCTGCCATAGTGCTGTCTACCTCATCAAGGACTACGAGTTCGTAGCCCTCGGGCCAGACGGCCTTTGCTTGCTCAATAGTTGACAAGCGTCTGTGCCGCTGCCGCTGCGAGAGGCTCGATACCAAAGAGGTTCACGATGCCGACGACCATGATAAGAGCCGAACCCATGAGCATTGCCCAAGCAGTCGGAGCCATATTGGTCTCGATACCGTCACCTTCCTTGCCGAAGTACATGAAATAAACGATGCGCAGATAGTAGAAGGCACCGATCACCGAGGCGAACAAACCCGCGATGACAAGCCAAGCAAGACCAGCGTCATAAGCCGCACGAAGCACATAGAGCTTGCCCATGAAACCGACCATCGGCGGAACACCGGCGAGGCTGAACATCAGGACCAGAACGGCCAGCGCCTTGAGCGGCTCTTTCTTGGCATATTGGTTGAGGGCGGCGATTTCAGTCACGGGGGCACCGTTCTTTTCCATCGAGAGGATGAAAGCAAAGGTGCCGATATTCATGGTGACATAGATCGCGAGATAGATCAGCATCGCCTGAACGCCGAAGGCCGACCCTGCCGCAAGACCCATCATCGCAAAGCCCATGTGAGCGATGGACGAATAGGCCATAAGACGCTTGATGTTCTTTTGACCGATCGCGGCAAGTGCACCGAGGAACATGGAGACGACAGAGAGGAACGCTACGATCTGTTGCCAGTCGCCGACCACATGGCCGAAGGCGTCAAAGACAACGCGCGCAAAGAGTCCCATCGCCGCCACCTTGGGGGCTGTCGCAAAGAAGGCCGTCACGGGCGTGGGCGAACCTTCGTAAACGTCGGGGGTCCACATGTGGAACGGCGCTGCCGAGACCTTGAACGCAAAGCCCGAGATCAGAAACACCAGACCGAAGAGAAGACCGAGCGATACGCCGTCATGGGTTGCCTCGATGATGCCCGAGAAGAGGGTGGTGCCCGCAAAACCATAGGTTAGCGATGCGCCATAGAGCAGCAGACCCGAGGAGAGAGCGCCAAGCACGAAATACTTGAGACCTGCTTCGGTCGACTTGATGCTGTCACGGCGGAGCGAGGCGACGACATAGAGCGCGAGCGACTGAAGCTCGAGACCCATATAGAGCGCCATGAGGTCCCCAGCCGAAACCATGACCATCATACCGACAGCGGCAAGCGCGATCAGCAGCGGATATTCGAAACGGGCCAGATCACGGCGCGCCATATAGTCCTGGCTCATCACCAGCACGGCAGCAGCCGATAGAAGGATCACAACCTTGGCAAAGCGCGAGAAAGCATCGTCTACGAACGACCCCGAGAAGGCGACATTCGTGCCCGAGCCGTTGACCGCGATCCAGAAAGCAACCGCGGCAAAGAGACCAGCGGTAAGCCACGTCAGGAACGGCGCGGCTTTGTCTTTGGTCGTGTAGACAGCACCAAGCAGAGCGAGCATCGCATAAACAGCAATGACGATTTCCGGAAGAACGGTCTGGATATCAGAAGAGATCATTTATCCGGCTCCTTAGTGCGCTGCGGTTTCGACGACTTCGGATACGACCACGAGGCCGGAAGCGTCTACCGAGTGATTGAAGTGTTCGACAAGAGCGCCGACGCTCGGCCCAATGATGTCGGTCGCAAGGCTCGGGTAAACGCCGAGCAGGATCGTCATCACGACGAGCGGAGCAAAGATCATCTTTTCGCGGCCCGTCATATCGGTGATCGACTTGAGGCTTTCCTTGATCAGGTCGCCCATAACGACGCGGCGATAGAGCCAGAGCGCATAGGCGGCCGAGAAGATAACACCCGTGGTCGCGATGGCCGCTACCCAAGTGTTTGCCTGGAAGGTGCCCATCAGCGTCAGGAATTCACCGACAAAGCCCGAGGTGCCCGGAAGACCGACGTTCGCCATCGTGAAGAACATGAAGATCAGCGCATAGGCAGGCATACGGTTCACAAGGCCGCCATAAGCGTCGATCTCGCGGGTATGCATACGGTCATAGATCACGCCGACGCAAAGGAAGAGAGCGCCCGAGATAAAACCGTGCGAAAGCATCTGGAAGATCGCGCCGTCGATACCTTGCTGGTTCACCGCAAAGATACCCATGGTCACATAGCCCATGTGCGCCACCGACGAATAAGCGATGAGCTTTTTCATGTCTTCCTGCACCATCGCAACGAGCGAGGTGTAGACGATCGCGATTGCCGACATCCAGAGCACCAGATCACTCATCACATAGGAGCCAACGGGGAACATCGGGAGCGAGAAGCGGAGGAAACCGTAGCCACCCATCTTGAGCAGGATCGCAGCAAGAACAACGGAACCTGCGGTCGGCGCCTGAACGTGCGCGTCAGGAAGCCAGGTGTGAACAGGCCACATCGGCATCTTGACGGCAAAGGAGGCAAAGAACGCAAGGAACAGAAGGGTCTGCATCCCGCCGACAACCTGAATGCCGAGGATCGAGAAAGTCTCGGTGCCGAAGCTGTGGGTCAGAAGGGTCGGAATATCGGTCGTGCCTGCATCTGCATACATCGCAACCATAGCGGCGAGCATGAGAACCGAACCAAGGAAGGTGTAGAGGAAGAACTTGAAAGCCGCGTAAATGCGGTTCGCACCACCCCAGATCCCGATGATCAGGAACATGGGGATAAGGCCTGCTTCGAAGAAGACATAGAAGAGTACGAGGTCCAGCGCCATGAACACGCCGAGCATCAGCGTTTCAAGGAGAAGGAAGGCGATCATGTATTCTTTGACGCGCGTCTCGACGTTCCAAGCCGACCAGATCACCAGCGGCATTAGGAACGTGGTAAGCATCACGAAAAGAACCGAGATGCCGTCAACGCCCATCTTATAGGTGAGGCCTGCGATCCAAGCGCGCTCTTCCACGAACTGGAAGCCCGTGTTCGAAGGGTCGAACTCGGCCAGAATGAAGAGCGAAACCAGGAAGGTGGCAACGGTTGCGATCATGGCAACCCATTTTGCGTTCCGCTGGGCGCTAGCGTCATCACCGCGCAGGAAGAGCGCCAGAATAGCGGCTGCCAGAAGGGGAATGAAAGTTACGATGGAGAGAAGGTTTTCCATTAGTGTGCACCCCCGGTGAGCGTCACCCAGGTCAGAATAAGCGCGATACCCAGAACCATCGCAAAGGCATAGTGGAAGACATAGCCGGACTGGGCGCGGCCTGCGAGACGGGTCAGGAAGGGCACGATACCCATAGCCAGACCGTTGATCCCGCCGTCGATGATCGCCGTGTCACCACGCTTCCAGAAGAGACGGCCAAGCGCGAGCGCGGGACGCACAAAGAGGAAGTTGTAGATCTCGTCGAAATACCACTTGTTGAGCAGGAAGAGGTAAAGCGGACGCTGGTTCGCAGCGAGCTTTGCCGGAAGATCGGGACGGCGAATATACATCTGGTAGGCCAGAGCAAGTCCGAGGATCATAGCGATGAACGGGCTCACCTTGACCCACGTCGGGACGTGGTGCGCGTCATTCAGCGTGGTGTTGTCGGCGCCCATGTAGATCGCGCCCTGCCCCGGAGCCGCTGCATGGGTCTCGGCAGTTGCGGCGTGATCTGCCGCGGCAGCTTCGGTGCCATGTTCTTCGGTCTTGGCAGCGTCG